>CALRLN020000030.1:0-21707 GCA_943368675.1 Chitinophaga pinensis
CAGGTATTTCTCCGAAAAAGGAATCAGAACCAACTGCACTTTGATATTTTCGGCAGGTCAGGCTCTGTTAGCGGCAAAAGCCGGAGCATCTTACGTATCGCCTTTTATCGGCAGACTGGACGATATTTCGGTTGATGGCCTGGATTTAATTCAGCAAATCCGTCTTATTTTCGATAATTACGGCTTTGAGACCGAAATTCTGGCTGCTTCTGTTCGCCACCCTATGCATATCATTAAATGCGCTGAAATTGGTTCTGATGTCATGACGGGGCCATTGAGTGCAATTACTGCCTTATTGAAACATCCGTTGACTGATTCTGGTCTGGAAAAGTTTCTGGCCGATTATAAGAAGGTGAATGGTTAATACCATTACTTTTATTTAATTATTCAACCTTAATACATTTAACTCAATGACACTCGGACTCGAAACCATCGATTATATCATCTTTTTGGTTTATTTTGTTATCGTTTCTTCTTACGGGTATTGGATTTACAAAAATAAAGGAAAGCAATCAGCCGATAGTAAAGACTTTTTTCTTGCTGAAGGATCGCTGACCTGGTGGGCAATCGGCGCTTCTATTATTGCTTCAAATATTTCGGCTGAACAGTTTATCGGCATGAGTGGGCAGGCCTTTCAATTAGGAATTGCCATTTCAGTTTATGAACTACTAGGGGGTGTTTCGTTAATAATTGTGGCAGTTTATTTCTTGCCCATGTATCTGAATAACAGGATTTTTACGATGCCGCAATTTCTCGCCAAGCGCTATAATGGGCGTTTGTCGACAATAATGGCGGTTTTCTGGCTTTTTCTTTACATTTTCGTGAACCTCACTTCCATCATCTATCTTGGCGGGCTTAGTCTGGAGAAAATGACAGGCTTCAGCTTTATGACCTGTGCTATATTTCTTACAGTTTTTGCAGTTATCATTACGCTGGGAGGGATGAAAGTAATCGGTTATACCGATGTTATTCAGGTAGTTTGTCTTATTTTTGGTGGTTTGGCCACTACCTATCTGGCGCTTGAATTACTCTCAGACAAAGTGGGTACTGGTGCGGGAGTATTTGAAGGGATGAATCTTATTGCACAAAAAGCCGATGGGCATCTGCACATGATTTTCAAACCTAATCAATATCAGGTACACGATGGCAAAGGGGGTTTTATTGATGCCTATCGTCAGTTACCGGGTATCATGATGTTTATTATCGGCGGCCAATGGGTAAACAACCTTAATTATTTTGGTTGCAATCAATACATTACTCAACGTGCTTTGGGGGCTGATATTTCTACTGCCCGCAATGGGGTTCTGTTTGCTGCATTCATGAAAATGCTCATGCCGTTTATTGTGGTGCTTCCCGGCCTGGCTGCCTATGTTATTTTTCAGGAAAATGCCGACTCGTCAATCGTAAATGGTATTACCCAAAACGGAATCGTAAAACCCGATAATGCCTATCCGGTATTATTAAATCTATTGCCGGTTGGTTTAAAAGGACTGGCTTTTGCGGCGCTTACTGCGGCAATTGTTGCTTCCTTAGCCGGGAAAGCCAATAGTATTTCAACGATTTATATGCTGGATATTCATAAAAAATTCTTCAATAAAAATCTTAGTGAAAAACAAACAGTCTGGACAGGCCGTGTGGTTATTGTCATTGCCTTTATCATTGCTTTGATTGTGAGTCCGCTTCTGGCTAATTTCGGACAGGCATTTGAATATATACAGGTTTATACAGGCTATATTTCACCGGGAATTCTGAGCATCTTTGTACTTGGGTTCTTCTGGAAGAAAGCAACAGCCAATGGGGCATTAACCGCCGCCGTACTAAGCATTGCTTTATCGGCTATTATTGAAAGCCTGTATCCTGAGTTCCCGTTTATGAACCGCATGGGAGTTGTATTCTGGATTTGTTGTCTGGTGCATATCACGATCAGCCTGATTGAAGGAAAAGGTAAGAATCAGGAGAATGCATTTGAGGTGAAAAAGGAATGGTTTAAGGTTGAAACACCTTTTGCTATTGGAGCATTGGCTGTGATAGCTATCTTTACAGTTATTTATACAATTTTTTGGTAAAATCTATTCAATCTGACATGATGAACTTAAAAACCCTTGGTATGATTCTTTGCGGCATAGGCCTGCTTCAGAGTTGTACTTCAAAAAACTCTGAAACCACTCAAAAGGACGATTCGGTGAGCGTAAATACCATTGAAAAAGTGACCTATGGTACTTTACCGGATAGCTCAACGGCCGACTTGTATACCTTACGCAATGCAAATGGTATGGAAGTGCAGATTACTAATTATGGAGGAACCATTACGAGCCTGAAAACCCCGGATAAAAGTGGTAAATATGAGAATATAACATTGGCCTGCGATTCTCTCAGCGGATACCTGAAAGGAGTACCTTATTTTGGAGCCTTGATTGGCAGATATGGTAACCGCATTGCCAAAGGCAGATTTACATTGGATGGTAAGACATATAGTCTGGCACAAAATAACGGAGTGAATGCCCTTCATGGAGGTAAAAAAGGATTTGATAAAGTACTCTGGACAGCCACGCCAACGGATGGTGAAGAACCTCAGTTAAAGCTTGTTTATACGTCAGCAGATGGGGAAGAAGGGTATCCGGGTAAACTGGAGGTTGAGGTAATCTACACGCTTCAGAAGGATAACTCTTTAAAGATTGATTATAAAGCAATTACTGATAAGAGTACCGTTGTTAACCTGACAAATCATACTTATTTTAACCTGACGGGAGATGCCAGCAAGGAAATCCTTGACCATGAGGTAACTTTATCAGCAGATAAATTTTTACCGGTTGATGGAACCCTGATACCTACGGGCGAACTGAAGGCTGTAGCAGGTACTCCTTTTGATTTTACGACGGCACATAAAATCGGGGAAAGAATTAATGATGGAAAAGATGTGCAGATTAAATTCGGTAAAGGCTATGACCATTGCTGGGTATTTACCGATTCGGGTAAAACACTGAAAAACGTGGCCTCTGTGTATGAGCCGACCTCGGGACGCTTGATGGAGGTGTTGACAACCGAACCCTCCATTCAATTTTATTCAGGAAACTTTCTGGACGGTTCAGTGATAGGTAAGGGGGGAATTCCTGCTAAATTCCGTACAGGATTTTGTTTAGAAACGCAGCACTATCCTGATTCTCCGAACCAGCCAAAGTTCCCAACTACAGTTTTAAAGCCCGGCGAAACTTATCAGACAACAACCATTTATAAGTTTTCAGCCAAATAGAGTAAAAGGGCGTTTAAAATCATTTTATTGTGTTACACCTATCCAACTGATACCATAAAATTTAGTATTCACTTAACATTTAAAACTATGTTTACCCGACGTGATGCCATTAAATCTTTAGCAGTCGGAAGTGCTGCTACCTTATTTTCTCCTCAGACTTTGTTGGCCGGTTTAGCCAAAAAGAAAGACAAGCTGGGCATAGCACTGGTTGGTCTGGGTTATTATAGTACCGACCTACTGGCACCTGCCTTGCAAATGACAGACAAGTGTTATCTGGCAGGAATTGTGACAGGGACACCTGAGAAAGCGGAAAAATGGAAAAAGAAGTATAACATACCGGATAAAAATATTTACAATTATCAGAATTTTGATTCAATAGCTAATAACCCTGATATTGATGTGGTGTATGTGGTGCTTCCGCCAAGTATGCACCGTGAGTATGTGGTAAGGGCAGCAAAAGCAGGTAAACATGTATTCTGCGAAAAACCGATGGCGACCAGTGTGGCCGATTGCAAAGCAATGATTAAGGCTTGTGAAGATAACAAGGTAAAATTAGCTATCGGCTATCGTTGCCAGCACGACCCCAACACGCAGGAATATATGCGCATTGGCAGAGAAAAAATATACGGCAAACCCATGATGATTGCCTGTGGTGCCGGATACGTAGACGGAAGAACGACCCACTGGAAACAAAAGAAAGCACTAGGAGGTGGTTGTATGCCTGATATGGGTGTATATGCCTTGCAGGGAGCAAGGCTGGCTACTGGTGAAGAACCCATCAGTGTTACTGCTCAGGCGCATGTGATTCGGCCGGAAATATACAAAGAAGTGGAAGAAACTATGCTGTTTCAATTAACGTTTCCGAGTGGCGCTGTGGCTTCCTGTTATACCAGTTTTGGTATTAACATGAATTACCTACAAGTCAATTATGAGAAGGGCTGGTTAAAAATGGAGCCTTTTTCGGCTTACGGGGGTAATAAAGGAAGCCATTCTGGGGGCGTGATTGATTTCCCAATTAAAAATCAGCAAGCCAAACAATTGGACGAAGATTGTCTGGCATTAATGAATGGTACGCAACTCATAGCGCCTGGCGAAGAAGGATTGAGAGATATAAGGGTAGTGGAAGCCATCTATCAGGCAGCTAAGACCGGAGGAACCGTGAAGATCTCTTCATAAAGCAATATTTTAGTTAAGTTAGAAGGCCATTTTCGCTATTGAAGATGGCCTTCTAAGTTTATTCTATTCCTTAACTCTTTTTAATTTCATTTCACCTCTTTCGTTTTTAACAACAATTTCATCGTCATTAATGAGTTCACCGGTGCTGTTAATAGTCATATCATTGAAAGAAATGCTATAGGAAATTTTTTTGCCGTCAACCTTGCCATTTTCAATTTTGGCTTCTCCGAATTGTGTTTTCCAGGTACCTTTTAATTCATTTCCTTCCACTTTAAAACTGTAGTTTACCTCAAAAGTCCCGTTATCGGTTTCACGGGTTCCTTTCCATTTACCATCTATCGGGTTTTGTGCAAAGGCAGTCAATGTGCCTAACAGGAGAAATACTACTAAAAACTGTTTCATAATAAATAAATTTTGGTTGAATAATTGAATAAATATAAAGACGATTGTATATAGTGCGCTTCTTATTTTACTGTTTCAGCCCAATGACTTTAAAATAAGCGGGCTTAGGTTGATTGTTTCTATCAAACAATAATGGATAGTTGGTTCGTCCGCGAATCGGCCAGTTATTGAGCCAGCTATTGCCATCATTTACACCCCAGAATGTAATTCTTGAAATTTTGTCTTTATGTTTCAGAAATAGTCTGAAAAGAGCCTCGTAATCATCAGCAAGTTGTTTTTGGACTTCATCGGGTAATCCGTTCGGATAGGGGTTTGACTCTGCATTATTCACCATGCGCTGGCTTACGTCGGCACCCTGAAAATTCCGGGGCAATACTTCAATATCTAATTCAGTAATCATTACTTTAATGCCTAATGCCGAATATTGCAGGATGCTCTCTTCAATGTCTTTCAGAGGTATTTTTCCCAGATGCCAGTGGCCCTGAATACCTACGCCATCAATCCGTACGCCTGATGCCTGGATTTTTTTAATTATGTTGATACATCCGGCTCTCTTGGCCGGTTGCTCATTATTATAGTCGTTATAGTATAATTCGGTATCCGGTGAGGCCTCCTGGGTGAGGCGAAAAGCATCGGTTATATAATTCTCTCCGAGTTTCTGAAGAAATACGGAGTTACGTAAGGTTCCATCTTCGTTCAGGGCTTCGTTGACAACATCCCACGAAAATACTTTTCCTTTATAGTGAGAAGCAACTGTCTTAATGTGGTCAGTAAAGAAAGTTCTGATGGAATCTTTATCCTGAATGCGCCGCATAAAGCCCGGTAACTGGCTATGCCAGATAAGTGTATGCCCATTGACTCTGATATTATGTTTTTTGCCGTATTCTATTAGCTTGTCGCCCATGCTAAAGTCGTAGGTATCCCATTTGGGATGCAACAAAGCCGATTTCATGACATTTTCAGGGGTAGCAACATTAAAGTGTTGGACGATAAGGTCATTAACTGTCTTATCTCGCTCTTCTATCTGTGCTGAATTGAGAGCAGCACCAATGGCAAAATCATTTTTAAAGGCATCTTTCAAAGACTTTGTATCTACCTTATGGACCTGATAGGTAAAGTTTGAGAATAATATTATGCCCCAGACTACAAGAAAAAATATCTTAGTTTTCATGACCTGTTGGTGAGTATTAAGTATGAACTATTAAAAATGTCTGTTTCTATTTTACAAAAATCTAACGCCTGTAATATACAGACGTTAGACCAATCATTAGAAACAAAACTATTACTATTTAATCAACCTAATGCAATTTATTCTACCGTATTAGTCAAAGTTCCGATTCCCTCAATCGAAATATGTACAGTATCACCCTGTATTAAAGAAAAACTATCAGGCGGAACAATTCCGGTGCCTGTCATCAAAAAACAGCCATGAGTAAAAGTGCAATCAAAAGTAAGGTATCTCACCAGTTCAGCAAACTCTCTTTTCATCTGGTTTAAATGCGTAGATTGAGAAAAGACAGTAAGCCCATCCCGTTCAATAGTAAGGCTGATTTCAGTTTCTTTAGAGATAGGTTGTGGTAATATAAGAATGCAAGGCCCAATAGCGGCACTTTTATCGTATGATTTAGCTTGTGGTAAATACAATGGGTTCTCGCCCTCTATATCTCTTGAACTCATGTCGTTGCCGATGGTATAACCGGCAATCTCTCCACTGGCATTTACAAAGAGCGTTAATTCAGGCTCGGGTACATTCCACTTTGAATCTCTTCTGATTTTAACACCCTGATTATGGCCCACCGTTCGGGCGGCAGTTGCTTTAAAGAATATCTCCGGGCGTTCGGCCGAATAAACTTTATCGTAGAAATCTCCTCCTCCGGCATCTTTTGACTCTTCCATTCTGGCATTCTTACTGCGTAGATAAGTTACGCCTGAAGCCCAGACTTCCTGAGAAACAATAGGGGGGAGTAATACACCCTCTAATTTAAAATTCTCTTCAGGGGTTTTATTGTTAATTGTTTGATTGAGAAACTCATAAAGATCAGGCTGATTGATGAGCGAATCAAAACTGTATTCGTGATAAGCGTAAAAATTTCCGTTGTGTTCAAGATGAGGGCCAAGCGCTGTATTGTAAATCTTCATTATTTGATAGAATATTTAATTGATAATAAAACCAGTGCAAGCATATTATAATCAGAATGATGCATTATAATATGCTTAGAACTTATACTGCTTTATTCGAAGAAAGGCACACCGGGAGTGGCATATTTTTTCATTCCCTCTTCGTTAATTTCTACACCAATGCCCGGTTCGTCTCTTACTCTGATGAAGCCGTTTTTCTCAACCATATCACCTTTGAATGTCACTATTTCTTTAAACATCGGGTCTTTATGAAAATATATCTGCCATTCCATAATCATAAAATTAGGTACAGAGGCGCATACGTGAGCACAGGCCATTGCTCCAAGATAAGATGCCACCATGTGTGGCGCAAAAGGAACGTAATACAGATTGGCGAGGTTGGCAATGCGCTGGCCTTCACCTAGTCCGCCGCATTTTTGTAAATCAGGCATGATAATATCTACCGCTCCGCTTTCCAGCAGTGGCCTGAAACCATAAGTGAGATAATGGTTTTCGCCTGCACAGATAGGGGTGGATGTTGATGCTGTTATTTTTTTATAGGCATCCGTATTTTCGGCGGGGATTGGCTCTTCAAGCCACATTAATCCGAGAGGTTCAAGCATTTTAGCGGCTCTTTCGCCAGTGGTTGCATCATACCGCCCGTGCATATCAGCGCATATATCTATATTTGGGCCTACTTCTTTTCTGGCTGCTGCCATCTGGTCGTACATCCGTTGCAGTTCGGCCGGGCTGGCTGTCCAGTTAAAGCGGTCATATTTATTCGGGTCATTGCCCTGGTCTAAATCAAATTTAACGGCATTAAAACCCATATCAACTGCCTCACGGGCTGCTTTGGCAAAATCTTCGGGTTTTGGTAGCTGATTCTGATAAAGGGCGGTATCCATATAGACTCTTACGGTGTCTCTGAATTTTCCTCCAAGGAGTTGATACACCGGTACTCCCAGCGCCTTGCCTGCTATGTCCCAGAGGGCGGTTTCGACTGCTGTAAGTACGGCCACAAACATACCTGATTGCGCTCCTTCAAAAAAGCCTGATTTCCTGATTGATTCAAACAACCTGTGGACATTCAAAGGGTTTTGTCCCTGAATCCTGCGCCCCATTGATTTTACCAGATGATAGGTGCCGGGGGTGGCATCTACACCTTCGCCATGTCCGATTATTCCCTGGTTAGTATAAATCTTGACAAAGAGACTATGCCCGCCACGAATATATCCGGCTTTAATATCAGTTATCTTTAAATCTGCCGGGGCAGAACTTTTAGGCGCTCTATCAATGGCATTGATATACTCATTGCCAAATGTTGAAAACGAAGTGGCAGCTAAAGCAGAACTTACGGCTGCTTTCTGGAAAAAGTTTCTTCTGTTCACTTAATTATAAAGGTTTTAGAGAGGATTTACCCCGTGGTTGAATAGTAACATTTTAAAACTGAATTACCAGGTTCTTTGCTTCAGGATTTCCTGAATCTGCGCCGGGTCAACGGGTAATTTATTGATATGCTCACGAAGCCATTGAGAGAAGTCTTTCTCAATTTCATCTGACCATCGGGTGTCAATCTGTCCGGGAGTGTATTTTTGTTCACGCAACCTTTGATGACCAAACATATCGCGGAGTCTGACTACTTCGGAGACTTTAACCACCTCTTCAGCTAAATGAGGAGGGATAAAAATGACACCGCCTTCTCTTCCCAACACAACATCACCAGGCATTACCGTTGCAGCACCGATACGGGTAGGTTGGTTAATACCAACCAATGTGGTATTTAAGGCTCTTTTGGCTTCATTTAAATGATGCGAGGGATGATAGCTTCTATAAAAAGAAGTAAAGCCGCCTATCTCTTTTAAGCCGGACAAATCTCTTACTGCACCGTCATAGACAATTCCGTTCCCGGTTTTAGCATAGATGGAATTACCGAGGTTATCGCCAATGGTAGGGCCGTCTTCATAGGCATTAAACTGGTCGACAACATACACGTCTCCTTTAACCAGCAAGTCAATCGGCCAGGCATTCTGAGATTTTATGCGGCCATCTTTTTCATGGCCTTTATCATCAATGGCTGTTTGAATATCAGGGCGCCCGGGAGTAAAAATGGCTGTTACGGCTCTGCCAACCAGCACCGAATCAGGATTGATGGTTTGCCAGTTGCCTTCAAACTGGTACCTGTAATTATGGTTTCTTAAAACTGCCCAGGCTTCTTCTAATGTGACTTTTTTCATCCTTTTCAAAAGCAAATCATCAACTTTGGGCCTCCCGTCAGGGAATCTTTCGCCTTTCCATTCCCGGGTTAGATGGAGCAGATATTCTTTTGAAATCTGTTGCGCTTGAAGAAGGGTAGATATTCCTAAAAAAAGGAAAAAGCCAAGATAAATTTTTCTCATAGCTATAAGGGAGAATATAGTTTTAAGTGGTTTGTAAATACTTTTCTGTTTTAGGATGGTCATCAGGAAGGCGTTTATTCCAGAAATTCGCCAGCATTGACCCTGTAATATTCATTACCGGCCCGAAAATAGCTGCCGCCAGACCGACGGTGGCAATGCGACCCATTTCGTTGGCTAAAGCAGATGCCAGCCCTGCATTCTGCATCCCTACTTCGAAAGAAATGGCTCGGGCATCTGATTCTGTGAATTTTAGCAATCGGGAGAAGTAATAGCCGAGTGTATAGCCAAAAATGTTATGGATAATCACTACAACGACCAACAATAAACCAACTGTTCTGAGAGAATTAGCGCCACTGGCAGTAACAACCAATATGACGTAAGCAATACCCAACATAGAAAAGACAGGGAGTATTTTATTGAATCTGGCCATTATCTCAGGCATGAGTTTATAAAGTGCCAGCCCTAAGATGATGGGTAAAATTACCATTTGAGACATATCCCAGAACATTGCCCAGAATTCTACTTCTATTAATCCTCCTCCCAGCGCTTTCATCAGAAAAGGAGTCATAATCGGTGCCATTAGGGTAGATAAAGTAGTAATAGTAACTGATAGAGCTACATTTGCCCTGGCCATGAGTGCCATTACATTTGAGGCAAGACCGCT
Source organism: Chitinophaga pinensis (assembly GCA_943368675.1). Taxonomy (GTDB): domain Bacteria; phylum Bacteroidota; class Bacteroidia; order Cytophagales; family Spirosomataceae; genus Emticicia. Next base: position 10,007 of record CALRLN020000030.1, read on the forward strand.
AGGACTACTGCCTATTAGGATAATCCCAGCTGCAATCTCAGGCGGAAAACTGAAAATTTTTGATAGCGCCAGCCCTGAAAAAGGCATAATGGTAAAGTGACATACCAGGCCTACCAATACCTTAAGAGGAGATTTGAACACTTCTGCAAAATCATCAACGGTCATGGTAGCACCCATTCCGAGCATAATAACCTGTAAAACAGGCTTTATAAATGTGTTGAGTTTAACTCCGAAAAGACTACTGAAGGTGTCCGGAAAATTATAACCAAGTATGACAAGCAGAATAATGCTCAGGGTGTACCAATAGTCTTTTAATTTCATTAAATTGGATAGAGAATTATTGAATAATGATAATATGATTAGGCCGTTTCAAAAAAAATCAGAGCAGAACATTACTGGATTATCATAATAACGAGAAACTTAGATTGTCTCCTGAAAAAACAAGAGGGTGCCTAAAAAGTATTTTGCATACCTTGACTTTTTAGACACCCCTTTGTAAATTAAGTGTACCCCAATGCTTTCAAACTATTTAATAGCTTCATTCGAAAAAGAAATGCAAATGGCAATTGCTTATGTATTATCAGTTTATTTATCCCACCATACTTTAGAATCCAGATCGTCATTGCCTTGTCTGCCTATGGCTTCTTTCACATTGACAGAATTAACAGAAATCTCAGAATTCGGATAAGTCAATCTTCTGATAAACTCACCTTTTATGCTTTTTCCCGGAAATGGATTAGGCGTTAATTTAGGGAAACCACTTCTTCTGAAATTCGCAAATGCTTCCGGCCCATTCAAGAAAGAAGCAACCCAATACTGCGTATTGATTTGTTCCAAAGCATTGGCAGGGACAAAAGGATTTTCTTTCAGATAAGTATCTATTGCTTCCGGTGCAACTGTAGAATTAGCATCATAAGCAGCCAGTTGCTCCATGTGAGCCCTGACACCATTTTTATAATAATCCTCCATCGAACCAGTTGCCCATCCTCTTTGCACTGCTTCGGCCAGTAACAATTGGGTTTGGGCATAAGTAACAAAAAACATCGGGCTCGCTACTTTGGTCATACGGGTTCTGTCAACCTGGCTGTATTCATAAAAGCTGGCCAGTTTTGCGGCAGCAGCAGGCACTTTAACGGTGTTGTTATCATAGCCTAAAGGCATACCTATCTGAATGGCAGGGTCTGTAGATGCTCTGGAAGCTACATGGTCAGAACCTGAACCCGCGCCAACATACCGTACTGCTATTGATTTAAGCCTTGGATCGTTAGTCTGTTTAAGATAGTCTACAAAAGGAGCGGCTAAGAAGAAGTTGGCAGCTTCGGTAGAGTTTAGCATCTGCCCAACACCATTTACATAATTGGCATCGTGTTTAATAAAAGCGTTATCAGCATTTGAGCTGAACAGGCCGCCCTGAATGGCTTTTTGTACCGTTTCTTTGGCCAGTGCAGCATCAACTTTGCTTAGTCTCATGCCCACACGCAACAGCAAAGAGTAGCCAAATTTCTTCCATTTAGCAATATCTCCGCCATATAAAACATCTGCTGTTTCACGTGTTTTGGCCGCATCAAGTGCTGTTGTCGCTTCAGTTAGTTCTTTGATAACATTTGTATAAATCGCTTGTTGCGTATCATATTTTGGCAGCACTATCTGGTCTGTAAAACCTTTACCCGCTTGCTCATAAGGAACATCACCGTAAGTATCAGTCAGAATAATAAAAGCATAAGCTTTCCAGATGCGGGCCATATTAAGCAGGTTACTTCTTGCAGGCACGTCTTTCACTGTTTTTATGACATCAGTCGTATACAATACTACTGTGCGGTAATACCGTTGCCATATCTGTTGCGTGGCATCTCTGTTATCCTGATTAAAGTTGGCTCCGGCAACTACCCCCGAATTGGGTGTTACCATTTGTTGAACAATCCCCATTTCATACTGTACAATCCCTGCCGGAAAAGAGGCATTGATCAAGGCATTATTGAATGTAAAGACCGGGTTAATGGCTGTGGCTGCTGTTTTATTGATATTGAGATCATCAAAACCTTTGTCGCACGAAGAAGCCAATACAATAAAAAAACTTAATAATAAGTAACTATATATTTTTTTCATGTTTAATAGCATTAAAATTTAACATTTAAATTGAATCCTAAACTGCGGGTTGTTGGAAGACCAGTAGACTCCAGACCGACAAGGTTGTCAGAAGAATAGCCAAAAGACTCCGGATCTATATTAGGCACCCATTTCTTTAGCATCAATACATTATTTGCCACGAAGCTTAGTTTTACTGCTTTTATCGGAGAATTCTGAGGTAAGAATTTACTTAAATCATATCCGGCAGTAATCTGGCGAAGTTTCCAATATCCCCCGTTGTAAATGACCGGTTCAACCAAAGCAGAGGTTCTTACTACTTCCCAATAAGGTTGTATATTGGCCTTTACTGTATTAGGCTCTCCCTTTTCGTTTACACCTTCGCCTATAATTCCGTCTCTGCCTTGCAAAGTAATTTTATGCAAACCTTCTCTGATAAGGTTGAAATTAGTACCAGACAACATCTTATTACCCAATTTGAAATCAATCAAAAAGGAAAGGTTGACCCCTTTATAATTAAATGAATTATTGATACCACCTACCCATTTTGGCAATGCACTTCCAAATGATATAAGGTCAGGAGTACGGATAGGAAGACCGCCTGTTCCGAATATTTTTCTGCCTTGTTCGTCTCTCTTATAACCAAATCCATATATCTGAGCCATTTCCTGTCCAACTATCTGTCTTAATTCTCCATTGAACACGTGTGTGCCTACTGTAATTCTTTCACCTGGCTTGTCAGTCAGTAAGCTTAAAACTTTTGTGATGTTATAAGAACCATTAAATGTCAGATCCCACTGAAAATTTCTTGTTCTTAAAGGCACCAGATTAAGCAGGAACTCAACTCCTTTGTTTTCACTTTTGCCACTGTTAATCAATGTATTAGTAAACCCGGAGGCATCAGAAATCTGGGCAGAAACAATCTGATCGTTGGTTATTTTTCTGTAGGCAGCAAAATCAAGACCTACCCGATTCTTAAATAATTTTAGCTCTAGTCCGATTTCAGTCTCTGCCGTTTGCATAGGTCTTAAGCCGGCATTCGGTACAGTCGTTCCCTGTGAACCACCTACGGGCTGAGCAGCTCCCGAAGGATTCGGAAACAAGTTAGCGTTGATTCCATAAAACAGGTTATTTGAATAAGGAGCAACGTCTGTATCGCTACCCACTTCAGCATAGGCCAGTCGCAATTTTCCGAAGTTCAACCAGCTCGGTGCTGATTTAAACGCCTGAGAGAACACAAAACTACCTGAAACTGAAGGGTATAAAATACTTCTGTTTTCAGGAGAAAGTGTCGAAAACCAGTCATTTCTGGCAGTAACGTTTACAAAAAGAAAGTCTTTATAAGATAATTCTCCTGAACCATAGATTGAGTTAACGGCTCTCTCAGATAAACCATAAATCGGGTCTTTTACCCGGCCATTCATGACCGTATACAAGCCTCTTACGACAAAATCCTGAACCAGTACACTGTTCAGATCTGAACGGCGATACATCTGATTACCACCGGCATTTATGTCTATACCAAAGTTGCCGAACTTTCTGCTTGCTGAAATCAGCACGTCAGCATTTGTCTCCCTGAATCTTCTTGATTCCTGCGTAAATGTACCGTTAACAAATCCGGCAGGTGCAGGGCTTAATGAAGCATGTCCTGTAGGGAAGTTGTTAAATTCCTGATCTCGTGACCAGAAATCCTGACCAATGCGTCCCTGAATGAATAACCAGGGTAAAATGTTGTATTTTGCTGAAATATTGCCAAAAAGTCTGTCACGACGAATGTTCTGAAACTGTTCAGCCAATACCCAATAAGGATTTGTACGATTCTTGAATCTTGAATAAACAAACTCATTTCCGTCAGCATCATATTTCTTTTTGTCCAGCAAATCCAGAGGCATAGAGTTGGCCATATTGTAAAGCGCTGTTGGGATAGAGTTATCCTGATTGGCTATATTCGGAGGATTTTTGTTGAATTCATTCGAATAATTCACATTTCCAGAAAAACTCAGTTTTTTAGACAGATCATAAGAAAAACCAAGATTAACAGTTTTACGGCTGAATGTATTATTTGGCACAATACCTTTACTATCCATATTAGCAAATGAAAGATTAAAGCCACCTTTGTCGCCACCTGCTGATAAACTGATTGTGTTGGTAAAATTCGAGCCATTTCTAAAGAATTTCCTGATTCTGTTATAAACAGGCTCATACGGAACCGTAACACCATCAAACAATACCTGTGTCATGCCCGGCTGAAATTTCTCACCAAAAGACCATTGTCCGGAAGTAGGGTTAGGAGTAGTAGGTCGAACACCATTTTCTCCCTGACCGTATTCGTATTGATAATCTGTAAAGTCGAGGGGTGTTTCGTTGGTATAATTTGAATTGAAACTTACGCCAATACCACGTCCGCTTCCTTTGGTTTTGGTAGTAATCATAATTACGCCATCTTTCGCACGAGAACCGTACAACGCTGCGGCTGTAGCTCCTTTAAGCACAGTCATGCTTTCAATATCATCAGGATTGACACTTGATAAACCATCACCACCATCAGAAGTATTTCCTCCCCCTCTGACACCGATAGAATTATCTGAAGCCGCATTTCCGGGATTTGTACCAAAGTTGGTATTATCAATAGGAACACCATTGATAACAATCAGCGGGTTATTCTGGCCTGCAAAAGAAGATTGACCCCTTATCCTGATTTTTGATGTTCCATTAGGGCCAGTACCCAAACCAGAGATATTTACACCGGCTATTTTGCCCTGCAAGGTATTCATAAAATTAGGCGAACGATTTTCTGTAATCGCATCTGCTGAAATTGTTGAAGTAGCATAGCCCAGTTTTTTAGCATCTTTTTTAATACCTAAAGCGGTTACGACTACCTCTTGAAGTGCCTGGGTATCCTCCATTAGATTTATCTCAATTGTCGAACGGTTGCCAACTTTAATTTCCTGGGCTAAATAGCCTATAAAACTAAAAACCAGGGTTTCTTCTGAGGAAGCATCAATCATGAAATTTCCTGTGGCATCTGTTGTTGTGCCACGCTGAGTGCCTTTGATAGTAATCCCAACCCCGGGCATTGGGTCTTTGGTTGTACCACCTACTACGCGTCCGCTTATTGACTTCGTTTGAGCCAAAATCATGAGTGGACTAAAAAACAGGAGTAAAAGCAATATTTTCTGTTTAAAGCTGTTGTTTTTTGACGGGTAAAAATGTTTCATTTTGCTGGGGTTTTATTTGATTAGTACAATTTTTTATTTTGGAAATACTAAAATTTTTCGTAAATTGAAATCATAATATTATCGAAACTATATGCAGGATTTTGATTTCCAAATAAAAAGTGTCGATATGACACCAGCCATTCAACAGGAACTATCAGAAACGTTTGTGATAAGCGTATTTTTCGGGTTTTAAGCGATGAAATATTCAAAAATTGAGACAAATTCAGAATATTGCATGTAATCAAAAAGTTTTTAGTCGGATTGATTATTAATAAGCAATCTTTAAAAAGTACAATTTGTATGCAGAGATGTATTAGATGTAATTCGGTAGATGGCGTAATAAAATCTGGTTTTCTGAGAGGAAAACAGCGATTTTATTGTAAATTATGTAATTTCAATTTCATATTGGAAAACCATGATGCCAAACGACCTCAGAAGGCTAACCAGACTACCATTATAGATTTGGCAAGGCACCTTGGTATTGCTGCGTCTACTGTTTCAAGAGCGCTGAATGATAAATCAGATATAAGCTCTTATACCAGGAAAGCGGTTATTCAGGCGGCAATTGATTTGGATTACAGACCCAATTTATTAGCTCAGAGCCTGAATAAAGGCAAAACGAATACAATAGGGGTGGTTATCCCAAATGTAGAACTTCCGTTTTTTGCCACAGCGCTAGCCCGGATGCAGCAAATTGCTATTGAAACAGGCTACAGAATTATAGTTTGCCATTCGAGTGAATCTCAGGATATTGAAAAACTCAACACAGAAACACTCATATCCTGTCGGGTAGATGGTTTATTAATCAGTCATTCAAAAGAGACCACCTCGTTTGAACATATCAAACGGGTATTAGCGAAGGATATTCCAATTGTACACTTTGACAGAGTCTGTAATGAAATAGATACCCCAAAAATAATCCATGAAGATTTTAAAGGAAGCTTCGATTTGGTAGAACATTTAATCGTACAGGGCTATCGGAAAGTAGGTGTTATACTGGGGCCGAAGGAGTTTTATATTTCTCAAATTCGATTTGCGGGCTATAAAGCAGCTCTTCAAAAATATGGCATTGAGATTAATGAAGAATATATATATTATTCTGAAATGAATAAAAATGATGGAACCAGAGCATTTGATTATTTCATGAATCTACCGGAACCACCTGATGGGATTTTCGCTATGTTGTCCAGAAATGCCATAGAAATGATGGCTGAAGCAAAAAAGAGAAAAGTTAAAATTCCTGAAGAAATGGGTTTTGCAGGGTTTGGTGATGATATTCTCTGCGAATTATTTGAACCATCGTTAACGGTTTTTCATCATTTCCCAGCCAAAGTAGGTGAAGCGGCAATTAATCTGCTTATTGAAAATATTAAGAATAAGGATACCATCGTTCCATCTACAAAATCTATCCCCGGAGAGTTGATAGTGAGAGACTCTTCGCTTAGAGAAAGATAGTAAAGTGCTTGAATAGAATTAACAGCCTGTTATTATTCTGCCAAGACCTTTGTTCCACTTAAAGTCATCGCAAGATGTTAGACGCAGGAATCAGAAGGAAATTCAAATCATATACTTCTCCGGTATTAAAGATGTTTCCAATTCAGGTACGCAATGGCCTCAAAAGTCTAAACTATCAAAAAGTAAGCTGAACTATTATTTCAATTTTGATGCCTAAGGCCCTGTTTGCAGAGTAAGCCTAAGTATTCCATTCGAAAAAAATACAAATGAAAAAAGCAAAAGAAAAAGCAGGGCAGTAGATGAACTAAATCGGATTAAGTAAATTATAATCCTGAAAAATATGATGAGTAAAATTGCATAAAGTAGTGTAGGAGAGTATTTTGAGTTAGTTTCAAATAAATCATTCCCGGACAAACCACAATCTTTTCCCCGTCCATACCACCCTTTTTCTCTTCTATCCGTCTATGATTTTGAAGATGCATAGAATATTTCTCAAATTAATCACCAATATGAATAGAAGAGGATCCGTGGCAGTTAGCCTGATGCTAACATTTATTTCAATTTTCCAGTCTTGTAAAACAGATGAACTGACAAAAACTCCGGTCATTTCGGCGCTTAATTGTTCAAGTGCTACATTTTCTGCCGCTGCTACAAGTGGCGTATCGTATACAGCTACTGCCAGCGTACCTTACACAGGTGGCAATGGTGTTATTTATCCGGCAGGAACAGCCGTTGCCTCATCGGGAGTAACAGGTCTGACAGCAACCTTATCAACAGGAACATTGGCCAGTGGAAGCGGAACCGCCAGTTTTATCATTACAGGCACCCCTGCAACAGCCGGGACAGCCAGTTTCTCAATAGAATTAGGTGGACAGTCTTGTATACTAGCCTTACCTGTTGCACTTTCTACGGCAAGTGTGTATACGCTGGCAGGTACAATTACCCCAACAAACGGAACAAGCGGAACGGCGTATTCTGGCACTATTACGCTTGACTATACCGGTGGAAATGGTGGCAAATATGATGTATCCACGGTTTCTTCTACCGGCGTCGAAGGTCTTACTGCTACTCTTGCGGCAGGTACATTAGCAAACGGTGCAGGGAAACTGACTTATACTGTTTCGGGCATACCTACTTCTCCGGGTACTGCCACTTTTAACTTTGGTTTTGGCGGACAAAGCTGTACGGTTACTCTGGCAATTGCAGCAGGTACTTCTGGAACGGCCAATCCGGCTAAAGATACGGTGGTGATTGCTTATTCAGGCACAACGGCGGCTGTAAACAATGCCTTTGCCAATGATGGCGTGAGTGTGGCGGTAAACGGGGCGGACGTAACGGTGACTTCTAAGAATACAACCAAAGAAATTGTATATCTGTTATCGGGTACAGCTACCAAAGGTAGTTTCAAAATTTATAGTGAATACAAGTTCAATATTACCATGAAGGGCCTAAGCCTGACCAATAGTACCGGACCTGCCATTAATATTCAATCAGGTAAAAAAGCTACTATTAATGTCTTAAGTAGTACTACCAATACGCTGGTTGACGGAGCGAATTATGCTACGAGTAGTGAAGACCAGAAAGGAACGTTTTTTAGTGAAGGGCAAATGAGCTTTATGGGTACCGGTACACTTAATGTAACAGGAAATAGTAAGCATGCTATCGTATCTGATGATTATATTGCTATTAGCGGAACAAATATTACCGTAAAATCGGCCGTAAAAGATGGTATACATGCGAATGATTACTTCAGTATGGATAGCGGAACTTTGAATGTAACGGCATCCGGGGATGGCGTTGTCGCAGAAGAAGGATACATAACCATAAGCGGTGGCTCGGTAACTGTAAATAGTGTAGACGACGGAATAACGGCTGCTTATGATGGTACAGATGCCAGCATTACACCTTATGTTTTAATCAAAGGTGGGACCGTAAAAGTAACCACATCAGGCGACAAAGGTAATGCCATCAAGAGTGCAAGCTATACCTCTATTGGCACTACTGAAGCCGTAACATTGGCCGTAAGCGGTAAGGGTGCTAAAGGAATAAAAACCAATGGTGATTTTACACTTTCGGCTGGCACTGTGAAAATTACAGTTTCAGGGGCTGCCTATTATGTGACTGCCGATGCTGATATTGCAGCCTCTGCCGGAATCAATTGTGATAAGAACCTGGCTATTAAAGGTGGGAATTTAAGTATAACGAATACCGGAGCAGGCGGAAAAGGAATAAGTGTTGATGGAATGGCTGCTATTAGTGGTGGTACGACCAACATTTCAGCAACAGGCAGCACCTATACGTATAGCAGTTCTATGACCAGTGAGGCCAAAGGCTTTAAAAGTGATGGCAGTTTCACGATAACCAACGGTGAACTTAATATCGCTGCCACTGACGATGGCATAAAATCAGAAACATCTGTTACTGTGAGTAATGGCACTATCAATATCACAAAGTCAAGAGAAGGGATAGAGGCACCGACTGTTACTTTTGATGGTGGCGTAACCAATGTAACGGCAACCAATGATGGAATTAATGTAACCAAAGGAACAGTTTCAGGCGGTACCGAATCGAATGATGGAAGTAATTTATACATCAATAATGGGATAATCATCGTGGCAGGCAGTGATGCCATAGATAGTAACGGAAATATTACTATCAAGGGCGGGACTACCATTATATGCGGACCGACCAATCAACCGGAAGAATCAATAGATGTTAATGGGACTTTTCTTGTAAACGGAGGGATTCTGATTGCTTCCGGTTCCAGCTCTAATATGTCAAAAGCGATGGGAGCCACGTCTACACAGGTTGGCATGTTCCTGAAATCAAGTGCTCAATTGGCCGCAAGTTCGATATTTCATATAGAAAATGCGTCCGGAACAGAAATGGTGACATTTAAACCCAAAAACGCTGTTTCTTATTTCTATTTTTCTTCTCCCGCTTTAGCCAAAGGCACACAGTATAAAATCTACTTTGGGGGGGCTTATACAGGTGGTAATTTTGTAGGGAACTCTTCCGGCTGGGGGCTTTATACAGGTGGAACTTATTCCTCGTCCGGTGGAACCTTAAAAACTACTTCTACCACCTCAACCACCAATACAGTAAATACAATAAGTTTCTAAAATAAGGTAAATGCGAAAGAGGCTGCCACTTTTTAAAAGGACAGCCTCTTTTTTGTTTATGTAACCTGCAAAGTTTATTTCGCAGGAGTTATAATGATGTTTCTGTACTCAATGGCACCGTGGTCACCCTGGAAGAAGATAGGGCCTGGTTCGCCTTCATTGCTGTCTAAGGCTCCTCCGGTTATTCCCGGTATTTCGTTTTTATATATAATAGTCTTGCCATTCAAAACAACCGTAACCACTCTGCCTACCAGCGTAATATCAAAACTTTGCCATTCTCCTGCTGCTTTTGCAGGCATTTCTAAGGGAGCAATAAATCCATAAACGGCTCCCAGCTGGTCTTTCAAAGGCTCTCTTCCTTTGCTATCAGTCACCTGAACTTCGTATCGGCCTCTTAAATAAACACCGCTGTTACTACCTTCCGGGTATCTGAATTCCACATGCAATTTGAAGTCATTGAAAGTACGAACAGTGCGAAGATTTGAACCAGATTTTGGACTTTTTAATACACCGTTTTCTACAACCCATTGGTTTGTAGCACCCGTGGCTTCCCATCCATCAAGGTTTTTACCGTTGAAGAGTTTAACAGGTGTTCCCCAGACAGGTGTTCTGGTACTGTTTAATTTAGGAGCACGAACACCCACCCAATTCAAAATTTCTCCCTTTGGTGTGTTCATCGTTCCGCTTAGTTTATCATCTTTTAAAACCCCTTCTACTACCAGATCTTTTTCGGCAGCATCCCATTGTGGAGGAATAGAAAATGAAATTTTGTCATCTACAAAGTTGATACGGGAAATAGGTCTGGCACTACCGCCATCACCTACGAAATGGCCGTTCAGATACTTTACGCCTGAGTGATTTACTTCTAACCAAGAGGGCATTTTTTTATCGCCTTTAGTAATAGTAATGTCCCAACGGCCTTCGATACTTTTGATGGGTGCTAACTGGGCAGACAAGGTATGGCCAATAATAAAAATAAAGCTAAAAATACTTGTGAACTTTTGAAAATGAGATTTCATTTCAGATAATATTTTGGTTGAATAAAAACTTAAAGTAAGTAAATTTATTAATTGAAAAGGCTGATTTTTATAAATTAAAATTTTGCCAGATTGTTCTGATTGCACAGCATACACTCGCTTTTGTACCCTTCCGGTCAGAAACCGACTGTCTACAATAAAATTCAGGCAGGTGTTGGTTTAGAAAACCTGAAAAAAGCATAACTGCAAAAACTACTCAGGGCAGTTAACAAATGCCATATAGCATGACCCTGATAAAATGAGTGAGGGTCACAATCTATTTTTTGTACATCTCTCGTGCGGATTTTAATGGCAATAATGATTAATGCGAAACTCAGAATAGCTATACTGATAAAGCGCTCTTTTCTGAATTGAAAATAGTTAATCAGGTTAATGAGGGTTAAAAGTAAAATCATTGCAGGCAATAAAACAGCACTTGAAACCAGTAAAGCGATTTTTAAAAAAGCTATGATAATCAATACTAATAAGCCTATCCAGATATATTTGAGTTGAGCCGAAAAATGTACATTGTGTAAAATATGATAAACACCAATGCTTAATAAAGTAATGGAGACACTATAAGTACCATTCATATCTACTCTTTGCCCCATGTATGTGAGAGAAGCGTGAAAGAAAGCACTGCCAAAGCATAAATAAATAAAGCAAATGCCTGCCAATGCTGATAATGCCGGAAATTGTTCCATGCGGTTCAGGGCTTTTATACCCTGGTTCTTATAATCAATCCTGGCAATTTGTATCATCAGGACCCCAAAAAAGAAGTAAGCCAGATTGGAATACGTATTCA
>CALRLN020000031.1:0-20965 GCA_943368675.1 Chitinophaga pinensis
CTATAGTTAACTATCAGACTTCCTTCATTCACTGCCTTATTCAAGGCTTTATTAGCATCGGGGGCAATGGTACCGGAAGAAGTAGAAATTTGCCTGAAATTATCCACATAAATTTTATTAATAGTCAGATTTCCGTCCTGTGCTTCAATAATACCGGCAATTCTATCGGCATCTTCCTGATGGATGTTTCCGTCTCCGTCATCAGCAACAAAACTTATTTTTCCACGCCAGCGGCCTGTGGTTTTGGCATTCCGGGCATAATACATGAGTTTATCTACCACATTTTTAGCTTCTTCTGTTGATTTAACAGGAAGTCTGCCGATACTAATATCGAGTGTATGATTTCCCTGATTATTTTCTATCCATTCTCCTTCATGAGGTTCAAGAAAGCCAAAATAATCATCTGAAGAAAAAGTAAAAATTGGGTTCAAAGATTCCCGGCTTTCGTAGGTGGGTATATATAAGTCCGGATTTACGAATGAAAACTGATGATTGTTCTTATAATCATAAGTTGCATCGCCAAACAAAAGCAGATATTTTAGCTTGGCAGGGTTTTTCTGCCATAAGAAACGAGCAAAATCCCGGATACCGCTTATGTCAGGCATACCAGAGGCAAATTCATTATAGACTTCATTAACGGTTGCAACGAGTACTGACAAACCATCATTACTCTTTCTGAACTCAGCCAATCGGTCTGCCTGGGTTTTCCATTGGGGTAGGGTAACAATCAATAAGTCGGGGGTCTCAGCTGCATGTAGATTCTGATTAGCTATTTTCCTGATAGTGTTGGGCTCTAAGAGATTCTTTTCGGTAAACAAAATAAAGGTTTTTAATACCCCCTGCTTCGGTACGCCAAAGCTTGCTTCTGAACCGTTGAGTGTATAGGCGATGTTTTCCGGGTTTCGGGAATCAGTAATATCCCAGATTTTCGATTGGGTGTTGGCTTGTGCTACTTTAAATTGTGTACTTGTATTATTGAGGCTTTCCAGTGACCTTATGAGGGTTTGAGACTCATAGAACTGCAAAGCCCGTTTTGATTGTATTTCAAAATAATTCAGATAGGCTGTGGCGGACGACTGACTGCCCTTGTTATGTGTATAAGTAAGCTTAAGAGTATTTCCACTCTGAATGCTCGTGTTGAAAGTGGCCGCATTTTCAACGCCTTTTAAATCATAAATACCCTTTGCATCATATTGCCCTGCCCTGATTGGCTCAAATATATGGCTACCAATACTGGTATTATTGAGTTTGAGGTTGAGTTGTGTTGAAACATAGGCAGTTCCTACTGCGACAGAACTTATTTTTACAGGAGAATTTGGAACCAGACCCTCAATAGTGTGGTTGAAAGATAATTCTGTATTAATACCGAAAGCTTCTCCATACCATTCTCTGCCCGAACCACTCAACTCTTTTGCCCCGGAACTTATAAGGTTTCGCTGGTCGAGTTCATGAAACCTGAAATCATCAAAAGTTGTGATAGTTTGAGAAGCTGGCACGGTATTTCCATTCCTGATGCGTAATCCCTTAGTATCGGCAATGGTCAGAAAATAGAAGGTGGAGTCAGAATAATAATGGTTCTGGTGCCTTAATCGCTGAACAACGCTATCATAAAATACAGTATGAGGGCTTTCGGCATAGAAAATAATATAGTCGTTATCATCAAACTTTCCATCGCTTTCACCAATTACCTCAATGGCATTTTCTATTAAATCATTCGGGCGTGTCTGGTTGTTGGCCTGTGGTAACAATGCGCCACCATTGCCATACAACCGGATGTTCTGCGGGTTAATTTTGCTTATGTCGAGTCCTGCCTTTTTCAGAAAAGCAGCATTGATTTTATGTACGCCTGTTTGAGTAGTGGCTATTTTATACCAGGTTCCTGTGCTTAAAACAGAAGGTTGAGCATGGCCCAATTGCGCATAAAACAGGCCTATAATGCCAATAGCAATCCATCTGCTCCATTTAAGAGAGACAAATTGATTTCCGGAGGATATTTTATGTGCTTTGTAAAAATTCATTCATTTGTTATACCTCTACCAAATCAACTCTTGCAGTAGCTAAGATGGTATATCGACGTTTGCTGCTACGCTCCATACATAATACACGTGTACGGCGTTTTTCCAGCTTTTGGAATACATTGTTTCTAAAAGTGAACCACTGATTATCGGCAACTTCCGACAATAAAATACCATTTTGTTCTACCAGGTCAAAGCCCTGTAAAGCCCTTGCCAATGGCGCATAGCTCACCGACGAAGCAGCAGGGTTGGTCATATAATGCGTGAGCGGAACCAGTATCGTTTCAGGAAAAACGTCAGGATTCATGATTGGTGACATAAGCAACTGAAAATTTTTTTTCCATTCCTTGCCATGCGGTTCAATTTTCCGGCGGGATTTATTTAACCAGGCCCTCTGATGGGCAATTTCATGAATATAGGTTATCACAAAGGCATAGGTACTAAGGTCATTGTTTACGGTAATTTTATGGTGGCCATCACGAAAAACATAATTGCCAAAGCAGGTACTGCGTGAGCGTGATATTTTAAATGAAAAAGGTTGCTCTTTCCATAAAGCGAAGCAATACTCTACAGCATGAGGAGGTACATGCCTATTGAGCATTTCCAGCATTTTTCTGGCTACTTCCGGTGTATAAGTATTAGCCGGGTTTGTAACCGGAGGCAATGGGGCTTGTTCCTGAAAATTCTTTTTGACTATCTTAAATAATTGTGAAAGGGACATGGAAAACACTTTTTATCAAAAATAGGAGATAAAATCTTTATTTTATTATTTGCGCAACACCAAAATTCCATAGACTTTAGCAGTAATCAGGTTTCTTTTACATAGCTAACAAAAATAAGCCATTAAATATTTCATTGCCTATATTAAATTATGATTCTACGGATGAATATAAACTAAAACACGATTAACTAATCCTGCTCCAGTTGGTTTCGTTGTTACGGAGATTCTGTATATGATGTTTAATCGGGGCATTTTCCGGACTTTGTATGTCCGGGTCGTTTTCTAATATTTCTATCACAGCTTCACGGGCATACTTTAGTATCTCGCCATCTTTGGCTAAATCAGCCACTTTCAAATCCAGCATACCGCTTTGTTGTGTGCCTGCCATATCACCCGGTCCGCGTAGTGACAAATCAACCTCTGAAATCTCAAAACCATTGTTGGTTCTTACCATTGTTTCAATGCGTGTGCGTGTCTCTTTACCTATTTTATACTCTGTCATCAGGATGCAATATGATTGCTCGGCTCCCCGTCCGACACGGCCACGTAACTGGTGCAATTGCGATAAACCAAATCTATTGGCACTTTCAATCAACATTACTGAGGCATTGGGTACGTCTACACCCACTTCTATTACAGTAGTAGCGACTAGTATCTGTGTTTCTTTATTTTTGAAACGTTGCATTTCATAGTCTTTTTCTTTCCAGCCCATTTTGCCGTGTACAATGCTCATGGCATATTCCGGAAACGCCCTGGCAATGCTTTCGTAGCCGTCCATCAGGTTTTTAAACGAAAGTGTCTCAGACTCCTCAATCAATGGGTACACTACATACACCTGTCGGCCCTTCATGATTTCGCTTCTGAGAAACTCAAATACACGAAGGCGGTCTGAATCATACCTGTGAATTGTCTTGATAGGCTTGCGACCCAGCGGTAGCTCATCAATTACAGATACATCGAGGTCACCATAAAGGGTCATAGCTAATGTCCGGGGAATAGGTGTAGCCGTCATAACCAGAATATGAGGCCTGAAATTCTGGTTTTTCTCCCATAGTTTAGCTCTTTGTGCCACTCCGAAACGGTGTTGTTCATCAATAATACATAAACCCAGATTTTTGAATTGCACGTGGTCTTCGAGCAGGGCATGTGTACCAACCAGAATATTAATACTACCATCCAGCAAACCTGCGTCTATGGCTCTGCGAGCCTTTTTACCTACCGAGCCAGTCAGTTCGGCAATTTTGATACCTATTAAATCGGCAAAGCGTTTGAGATTTGTAAAGTGCTGGTCAGACAGAATCTCTGTTGGAGCCATCAAACAAGCCTGAGCGTTATTATCTATGGCTAGCAGCATCGTAATAAATGCAACAATGGTTTTACCACTCCCCACATCACCCTGCAATAAGCGATTCATTTGTTTGCCGGAGCGTAAATCCTCAAAAATCTCACGGATTACCTTTTTCTGCGCACCTGTCAGATCAAAGGGCAGATGATGCTGGTAAAACTCGGTAAGTAATTGGGTTTTAGTAAAAATCTGTCCGGCATAATCCTGTCTGCGGATCAGCTTCTGCTTAATCAGGCGAAACTGATTATAGAATAATTCCTCAAATTTCAGCCTTCTTCTGGCCTGTTTGAGCGCCTCAAAATTAATGGGTATATGAATATGGTAAATGGCCTCCTGTTTAGAAATCAACCTGAATTTCTGGACCAATGGTGAGGGGAGAGTTTCATGTATATGTTGCACGGCCGACTCCAGCAGGGTTTTCATCCATCGGCTTATCTGCTTGCTGTCTATATACCTTTTACGGATTTTGTCGGTCAATGAGTACACAGGCTGAAAATAGCCGCCCCGCTCATTTTCAGGTGTAAGCACATCCATTTCGGGGTGGCTTATCTGCCATCTGCCACCAAAAACTGTTGGCTTGCCATAAACAATATAATCCCCTTGCAGGCGCAGGGTTTTTTCTAAAAATGTAATTCCCTGAAACCAGGTTAGCTCCAGGATTCCGGTACCATCTGTAAACTGTGCGACTAATCTCTCTTTTGAACCTTCACCCATCCGTTCCCACGAACGTAAACGGCCTTTGATTTGGGCAGCAGGCATAGCCTCGTTGAGTTCGCTGATACGATGAAATTCTGTTCGGTCTTCGTGACGGAAAGGATAATATTCAATTAAATTGCCATAAGTGAAGATATTCAGCTCCTTATTCAGTAGTTCGGCTTTGGTGGGGCCAACCCCTCTCAGGAATTCGATTTTTGTATCAAAAAAAGATGTTCTTCGCTCGCTCATAATCCCTAATTTAGTCGTAAAGGCAAAATTGAGCAAATTTTTTTTGATTTTTTATAAAAAAGCCTTTACATTTGCAGTCCTTGAACGGAATGGAGGTCTTAGCTCAGTCGGTTAGAGCGTCGGATTGTGGTTCCGAAGGTCGTGGGTTCGAGCCCCATATTCCTCCCTTAGACTCCCGGTAAACATTGTTTGCCGGGAGTTTTTGTTTTTTTATATGTCTAATCCACCAAATTTTCAATAAATTGTTATAGGAAACCAGAATTGTAAAAATCTTTATTTTTACCACAATAAACCCACTCCCAAATCTATTATTGAATTTTATTCAAACCCACCATGACTCTAAAAGCCACAAAAGTCAGCTTAAAAGATATTCTGTCCTACCGCGATTTGTACCTGCAAGCAATGAACTGTCAGGTCAGATACAATGCCTGCCACGAGCGCGGCTGGTCAGATTCGTATCTTTTGTATGCTGATGAGGCGGTAATTGGCTATGGCTGTGTAAAAGGACAGGAGATTGCAGACAGAGATACGATTTTTGAGTTTTACCTTTTCCCGCAATATGAGCATCTGGCTACTCGTGTTTTTTATGTATTATTAGAAACTTCCGGCGCAAAATATATTGAACCTCAAAGCAATGCCAGATTGCTTACAAATATGCTATACGAATTTGCTACGAATATCCGGGCAGAGGCTATTTTGTTTGAAGAAGATAGAACGACTTCTTTATCAATACCTGAGGTAGTTTTTCGTTCTAAAGAAGAATATGAAAATACTTTTGGCAAGAAGGTAGAAGACGGGAGCGGCTATGTATTAGAGAAAGGCGGAGAGATTGTAGGTTCGGGAGATTTTTTATTGCATTATAACAAACCTTTTGCAGATTTGTATATGGAAGTAGCCGAAAACCATAGAAACAAAGGCTTAGGTTCGTACCTGATACAGGAACTGAAAAGAGTATGTTATCTGGCTGGGAGAATACCTGCAGCAAGATGCAATGTTCAGAACAGAGCTTCTAAGGCTACTTTGCTGAGAGGTGGGTTGAGAGTAGCGGGTTGTATGTTGCTTGGAGAGGTGAAAAATCAGGGTTGAGTTTTTAGATTAGGGTTTTGTGAAGAAAACAATTCCTGGCTTAACGGGGCTTCTACCGCAGTGGCGGCCGCTTCGCTCAGGAACCAGTTCGATAGTTCAAATAGTTGTCTTTTAAATTAGAATATTATGCATTTAGTGCGCCTAAGCCCATTGCCTGAGCGGAGTCGAAGGCACAGCACCAAGCAAAATCACGATAATTGTTTTTCGGAGGAACATAAAATATTAATCATTGATTCACTCAATAAATTATGATTTACAACATCCTAAACGGCGACTCTTTAGTGTATACTTTCAGAGAAGCTGACATACCAGGCGAAATTGTTATATGCAGAGAAGCCCTGATTGACGGTAGCCTTGCCGGAGATACGCTGGAAGAATTCTGGCAAAACCGGGCTGATAGTTTAGAAATTAGCTTTGACGAATACCTGTCTTATTCAGTAAGTGAATTTGATAAGATTGCTAATGCGTCTGATAATTCTGTATTCAACCTTTGGTTTGGCTACGATTTATTTTGCCAGGCTAATGTATGGTTTATACTTTCATTGATTGATAGCCTGACTATTCAGAAAGAGGTATACATGGTTTATCCGACTTTTCTGGCAGAGGCTGACATCTGGAAAGAATTCGGACGCGCTGATGCTGACGACTTAAGGGTAAGTTTTGCAAACAAAGTTCGTTTTGCCGGAGAAGACTTTCAATTAGCCAAAGAATTATGGCAAGCCTATAAAAATCAGGATTTACTTACTTTAGCTCAATTAGCCGGGAGAAAATCGGTTTGTTTTCCGTATTTAAAAGATGCCATTCAAGCGCATCTTGAGCGTTTTGTTGTAGATGGCGCATTAAGCAGACCAGAAAGGGTACTGAGAGCTATTCTACAAAAAGGTGAGACTGATTTTTATAAGGTTTTCGGTGAGTTCAGTGCTCAGGAAGGCGTTTATGGTTTTGGAGATACGCAATTGAAACCTATTTATGATAAGCTGGTGTCACAATAAGATTCAGACGTTTTCAACAAAAATTCTGACTGATGGTGATGAGTTCCTGCTGTTTTTATTAATTTCGTTTACAAATATTTATCTGTATGCTTAAGACTTTGTTTTTGATTTGTATTTCGTCGGTGGCTGTTGCGCAGGGCATCAAAGGAAATTTGATTGGAGATTGGATAAAAGAAGATATTCGTTTAAAAGATGGAAGCCCGATTTTAGACCCGGCAGTAAAGAATATACAACTGCGTTATATTTTTGGAAAAAACGGAACACTAAGGGTGGTTTATGATGGTAGAACCGGAGACAGACCCTATCGGGTAAAAAATGATACTATTGCCATAGGCAGTGATACCTTTTATAAATTAGAGTTGGCGAGTGATATCAAACTGGTGTTACAGCAAATTCCGGAGGACTCATCGGCTACTGCTTTAAAACTTATATTTACTCCTGCCCATTTATATAATATCGGCTTTGTACCTGAAAAATATCGTACGAAAGGAGGTGATACAATTTATGTCTACAAACCGAATTACCTGGAGCCTTTCTTTATGGATGGTGAAATGAATGCAAGTCAGTATATATCCGAAAACTTTGATTTTCCGGAATACAGAGCGGCTGATTTTTATACCCGTTTTATTGTTACGACCAAAGGAGAAGTAAAAGGTATTGAGATTTTAAGAAGTACCAGTGAGCGGCACAATAATAAACTGATTGCCGCCATTAAGAAAACCGAGGGTAAATGGAAACCTGCTATGTGGGAAGGTAAACCTGTAAATGTAGAGGTAATGATGGGTTTTGATTTGGGTTGGTCTGAGAAACAAGCCGAACGGAGCGCTTCAAATTCACAAGCAACAGAGGAAGAAAAAATACAGGAATCGAATGAGTTTCTGGCAGAAGCTAAGTATAACCTGACTTTGAAAAATTATAATGAAGCTATCAAAAACTATACGTGGAGCCTGGATAAGAACCCTTTGAATGTAGATGCCTATTATGGCAGGGCAAGTGCCTATGCAATGAAAAAAGATACCAAAAAGATGTGTGAAGACTTACTGCAACTTAAAAATCTGCAACAGGCCAAAGGTACAGAGTTATGGTATAAGTTTTGTAATAAATGAATGAATCTTGAACTTTGATTTAACTGATTTAATGATTACACTGATAAAATACCATTATAATCATTAAAATCAAATCAATCAGGTAAATCAAAGTTCGAGACAAAAATCACCGCATCGGCGGCCGCTCATTCACTAAATCACTCAATCACCCAATAATATTAAGAGGCAATCCAACTGAACTCGTATTCTAAAGTAGGAATTTTGCTTCGTTCTGCCACTCTTTTCAAGCGGGCAGGTAATGCCATCAGATAATCTCTTGCGCGTTCGCCTGCATCATTCAGGTTTGTTATGCCTGCTATTTTCCATTCGTCCAGCAACGATTCCATAATTTCGATATAGTCAATCGTAGTATAAACACCTAAACGTTGAGCAGCATCAGAGAAATGTGAGAAGGTCTGTCCGATTTTTACGCCTGTTTCTCTTAAAAAGTGCGCAGGCATTACAATTTTCTTTTTCATCATATCTTCAAAGGCCAGCATCATTTCTGATGGGTCAACTTCAAAAATATTACTGATAAAAGTCTTATAGGCTTTAGCATGGCGCATCTCATCAGAAGCAATTACCCCACACATTTTAGATAATAAATTATTATTGTACTTTTTTGCTAAAGTAGCTGTACGGCGGTGTGAGATATTGGTGGCTAATTCCTGAAACGAAGTATACACAAAGTTGCGATAAGGGTCACGGCCGGTGCCAATGTCAAAACCATCGGCAATCAGGTATTGTGTTGATGTTTCCATCGCGCGCATATTTACACGACCTGACAGATACAGGAACTTATTCAGTAAATCTCCATGACGGTTTTCTTCCGCTGTCCATCCGCGAACCCATTTGGCCCATCCATGCGGCTCATCTACCTGATCAATACCTACAACATCAACCAGCCATGATTCATAAGTAGGCAGCGCCTCTTCAGTTATGGTATCACCTATTAAAACAGCTATATAGTCGTATGGCAGTTCTCTGGCATTCTCTTGCAGAAGCTTTACTTCATGAAAAAAATTCTCGTTTGTTGCGTCAGGAAGAAAGTCTGAAGGTTGCCAATTAGTCTCGATAGGTTTCAGAAACTCATCGAAAAAATAATCAATTTTTTGTCCGACAAATTTCATCACCTCTAGTCTTGAATTGGATAATTCCATGATAATATCTTTTAAAGCTCTTTTATTTTTAAAAACGCTACAATGTACGCCTTATTTAGCTAAAAACAGTAAAATATTGACTTAATTTGTGATAAAGCGCATTTTCTGCCTATTTTTGTGCAAAAAAAAGCTTCATGAAAAAGATTCTGGATTACATACTTAGTATTATTTATTTACTCTATTTTGGACTATTATTAGTTGTTTTTCATGTAATTCAGGTAGTTGCTTTCAATGTTTTTGGTAAAAAAGCACATAAAAAATCTGTTGACATCTTTAATCTGATGCTTAATACAAGCTATTATGTAACAGGCACAACGGTTAAATTCAGGCAACTGGAGGAATATCCAACTGACCGCCCCATTGTCTTTATAGCCAATCATCAGAGTACTTTTGATATTCCTGGTATTATCTGGTACCTTAGAAAACACCAACCTATTTTTGTATCTAAACAAGAATTGGCAAAAGGACTTCCTGGCATATCTTATAATTTACGGAAGAGTGGGGCAGCCCTGATTGACCGGAAAGATGGTAAACAGGCAGTATCAGAAATTCTGAAACTAAGTAAATATATTCATGAGAATAATTTTTCGGCCGTTATCTTCCCGGAGGGAACGCGTTCACGAACCGAAGAAATGAAGCCTTTCGCTGAGGGCGGTATTTCGGCTCTGTTGAAAAAAGCGCCTAATGCTCTGGTAGTGCCAATTGCCATACAAGGTACACGTAAATTTAACCCAACGAATGGGATGTTTCCTTTGACTTCGTTCTCAAAGCTATCATGGACAGCTCTGAAAGCCATAGAACCGAAAGGGAAAACCACTAAGGAGATAGCAGATGAGGCGAAAGAGGCGATACAGGCGGTGTTGGATGGGAAATTAATATAGTAGAGACGTATTGCGATACGTCTCCAAGGGGATATAAATTTCAGATTAATTAGCAATATGGTTTAAATTATCTTGCCTATATATATCATTGATTGGACAGTCCAACGAGACGTATCTCAATACGTCTCTACTAAGAGGTGCTATTACAAACTCGCCCCTGCTGTCTCAACCTCCGGTGCTATTTTCTTAACTAATCCTTGTAAAACCTTCCCAGGGCCGCATTCTACGAATCTGGTTGCGCCATCTTCAACCATATTCCGGACTGATTGTGTCCAGCGTACTGGTGCTGTTAATTGCGCAATCAGATTGGCCTTGATTGTGCCTATATCTGTCGATGGCATGGCATTTACGTTCTGATAGATTGGGCAGCTAGGGGTGCTGAATGTTGTATTTTCAATGGCCTTTGCCAGTTCTTCACGGGCAGGTTCCATCAATGGAGAGTGAAAAGCACCACCAACCTGTAAAACCAACGCTCTTTTGGCTCCTGCTGCTTTCAATTCTTCACAGGCAATGTTTATACCGTCGATACTTCCTGAAATAACCAACTGCCCCGGACAGTTATAATTTGCAGCTACCACCACATTATCAGCAGATTTTTCTGTAATAGCTGCGCAAATATCTTCTACTACTTTATCGTCTAAGTTCAGAATCGCTGCCATCGTCGAAGGATTCAGTTCACAGGCACGTTGCATGGCATCTGCTCTTTGCGCAACCAGTCTCAAGCCATCTTCGAAAGATAGCGCACCGGCAGCTACTAAGGCAGAAAATTCGCCTAAAGAATGTCCTGCTACCATATCAGGCTTGAAATCAGGAAGATTTAATGCTAAAATAACCGAGTGAAGAAAGACAGCAGGTTGTGTAACATTGGTTTGTTTAAGGTCTTCGTCTGAACCCTCAAACATAATTTTGGTTATATTAAAACCGAGTATTTCGTTGGCTTTATCAAAAAGTGCTTTGGCCTGGGGAAAATTTTCGTACAGGTCTTTGCCCATACCACTGAATTGAGCCCCTTGCCCTGGAAAAACGTAAGCTGTCATAAATGAGAAAACGATTTATAGTATCTGTTGGTTTATTATCGTGTTTGCATGCTTTTACGGATGTCTATCCGTTCCGGCACAATCATGGCCATAGAATAGCGTTGACGAATGGCATTGTAATACCTTTCTGCATCCATCCGGCTTGTGAAATCTCCGGCTTTTAGTCGGTAAGTAGGCTGACTGAACGTAAGGTAAGTATTCAGGTCAGGGAAATTCTGATAAATGTAAGACTTAGCCTCATCAACTTCTCTGCGCTCGTTACCTACATAAACCTGAATCCTGTATCCGGAAGAATAACGAATATTCTTGTTATGCACTGATAGCGAATCCAGGGCTTTGTCAACCTGTTTGTTTACATTCATAGGAATTTCGTCTTTCACAGCATTGTAAACATTGTCTCTGTTAATTTTGCCATCACGACTATCAATATCAGGCTTCTTATCATAAGTCAGGCGAACAGCTGATAAATCCTCTTCATAATCGCCAATCATCGTGTTTTTAGTCGGTGTGGTGGCTCTTTTACACGAATAAAAAACTCCCGTTAGCAAAAGACAAAATACTATTTTCGGGAAAATCTTCATAGGTTTTTGTTTTTAATTGAGGTATATCTCAAAGAAATTTTCGTCAAAATTATAAAAATATTCTCTTTACAAGATAAAACCTGTTTAAACTTATTTATGTTTAAAGCAAACGCTTAAAGTCTGGTGATATTACAAGCTATTGGCAGGAACATAAAAATGCCCCGCTACAACGGGGCATTTTTATTAGAAAATATATTTCGTAGAAAGAAAATGGGAGCTATGCTCTTCTATAATTTCATTAAAAATCTTCTTGTTTTCAGGAGTTTCTTTGGTAGCAACTACTGTTCTGATAGAAAAAGCTCTGAGGGCATCTTCCACCGATAGCGTACCTTCTGCCGAATCTTTTCGTCCGGTAAACGGAAATGTATCCGGCCCCCTCTGGCATTGGGCATTAATGTTTACACGGCTTACCTGATTCACCAATGGGTCAATCAGATTGGCAATCTGTTCAGGATTCGTCCCAAAGATACTTACCTGTTGTCCGTGAGAAGAATTTATGAGGTATTGTATTGGCTCCTCTACATCATCAAAAGGCACAATCGGGATTAATGGCCCGAATTGCTCTTCGGCATATACTTTCATCTTCTCATTAACAGGATACAATATGGCAGGGTAGAAGAATGAATTTACTACTGTTCCACCACCTTCGTTAATCACCTCTGCACCATTGGCTTTGGCATCTTCAATACATTCAGTCAGGTAGGCAGGTTTATTAGGTTCTGGTAGAGGCGTAAGATTCACGCCTGCCTCCCAGGGCATACCAAATTTAAGTTTTTCGAGTTCTTCGGTAAATCTGTTCAGGAATTTCTTGGCTACAGAGCGGTGTACCCAGATAATCTTGATGGCAGTACAACGCTGACCGTTAAATGATAATGAGCCCAGAATACACTCCTTAACGGCCAGTTCTACATCTGCGTTTTTAAGTATTATACCGGCATTTTTAGCATCCAAGCCTAATACTGCTCTCAAACGATTAAGTTTGGGGTGCATTTTCTTCAGATCATTGGCTACTTTGCTGGAGCCTATCAATGTCAGGATATTGATTTTACCACTTTGCATAATAGGTGGTATGACGTTTGCCCCACGACCATAGATAGTATTCACTACCCCTTTAGGAAAACATTCTTTAAATGCCTCTAACATCGGGTAATGTAAAAGGGTACCATGTTTAGGTGGTTTAAAGAGGATGGTATTTCCCATCAATATTGCAGGAATAAGGGTACAATAGGTTTCATTCAAAGGGTAATTAAATGGCCCCATACAAAGCACAACTCCGAATGGTGAGCGGCGGATTTGCCCAATAATCCCTTGTTCTATCTTAAATCCGGATGAGGCACGGTCAATATCTTTCAGGCAATCGATGGTATCATAAATATATTCAACTGTCCGGTCAAATTCTTTGATTGAGTCAGCCAGAGACTTACCGATTTCAAACATCAACAGATTTACAATCTCTGTTTTTTTCGATAACATCTTCTTAACGAAGTTTTCCATACAGGCTATACGCTCGGTTACACTCATAGTTGGCCATTCTCCCCGACCACTATCAAATGCTTTCACGGCCGCATCCAGGGCTTCCATTGCTTCTGCTGTATCTGTAATCGGAAAACTCCCGATATGCTTACTTTCAAACTTGCCGTCTTCTCCTTTCACATATACAGGAGAATACACATCTTGTGTTTTTCCGGTCCATTGACGCATTTCACCACCTACCAGGTATTCTTTCTGGTGTAGGGGTTGGATCTGATAAGCTTCCGGAATCTGGTCGGCTGTAGGAAAGATAGCCGTGATTTTTTCTTGCAGGTTATTCATAAATTTTCTTTGGCTTAAGAGCAATTTCAGACAGTGTATTCAAACTCATATTTTAAAAAAACACTATTTAAACCCGCTCTGGTGACGTTTTGTTGTAAAACTGTGACGAAATTACAGACACCTGTAAGAAAACCAAAGAGAATTTAATTTTTATGAAATAATGGACAAAAAACTACTATTAAATGTTAAACAAATACTATTGTGCCTGAATGTTTGCAGAATACTTTATTTCTTCTGAATTTTGAAGTTTAAATAGATTTTTATACTGTCTAAACCGATATAAAACCTTGCTTTACGATATTATCAGAGTGTTCTCTCCTTTCCTTTTAAAGTTCTTTATTAAACGTATCGAATTTACAGGTTTAGAAAACATACCGAAATCCGGAGCAGTTCTTTTGGCTTCCAATCATTCTAATTCTTTTTTTGATGCCGTAGTGCTTTGCGGGCATTATGAGCGCAGAATCTGGTCTCTGGCGCGGGGTGATGTATTCAAGAAACCCTGGGCAAAAAAAGCCTTATCAAGTCTTTATATGATGCCTATGTACAGGTTGTCTGAAGGAAAAGAGTATCTGGGGGATAATGACGACACCTTTAAAAAATGCATAGAGCTTTTCAGACAAGGAGAAATAGTATTGATATTCTCAGAGGGTCTCTGTACACACCAGACAAAACTGCTGCCATTAAAAAAGGGTACTGGCAGATTGGCCCAGAAAGCATGGGGCGATAATATGGACCTAACTGTGGTTCCTGTAACTATTACCTACAATAACTTTGATAAATTCGGTAAAATCGTTAAAGTGAATATTGGTGAAGCTTTACAGAAAGATGAACTACCAAAAGATGCAGGTGAGGGTCTGTTTTTGAAAGAGTTCAATCGTATACTAAGTGAGAAACTCACCAAACTTTGGGATGCACCTTTGCCTAAACCGGGTTTCTGGAAAAATCCATTCTATTATATAGGGCTGGTAGTCAATTTCCCGATTAATATATTAGCTACGTCTCTTTCAGGAAAACTGACCCGTGCCTCGGTTTTTTTTGATTCTATTACGGCCGGAATAATCATGTTTATATTGCCGGTTTATTGGATATTCCTGGCTTTAATTGTCTATTTTTTAGTGTAAACTTTGTAGATTTGTCAGAAACACACAATAAGCATGACTGAAGATACAGTAAAACATCTTAAGAAAATTCTTTTTATAGATATAGAAACAGTATCTCAGGAATCTCATTTTGATTTATTAGACGAACGTCTTAAAAAATTATGGCTCAAAAAAGCCTCTTATCTCCAGAATGCTGATAATCTGTCAGATGAAGATTTTTATCTGAAACGTGCCTCAATCTATGCAGAGTTTGGCAAAATTATCTGCATTGGTATTGGGGGCATTTTTTTTGACGATAATCAGGAGTCTACGCTCAGGATAAAAATGATTCGGGGCGAAACTGAAAAAGATATACTTGATCAGTTTAAAACCATCATTGAAAAACATAAGGCAGGTGCTAACCTGATGTTGTGTGCACATAACGGAAAAGAATTCGACTTCCCGTATATTTGTCGCCGGATGTTGGTAAATGGTATTACCTTACCCAGAATCTTACAGGTGTCTGGTAAAAAGCCATGGGAAATCCCCCATCTTGATACTTTAGACCTCTGGAAGTTTGGTGATTATAAACATTTTACACCCTTAGATTTGCTGGCTTGTATTTTTGGCCTTCCAGAATGCAAATCAGAAGCGAGCGGAGACCAGGTAAATCATATTTATCACATTGAAAAAGATATAGCCAAAATTGAACGATATTGCGCAGAGGATGTTAAAGTTTTAACCCAGTTATATATGAAAATGAATAGTTGGGCGTTAATTGATGAAAACCGCATAGAAGTAATTTTGTAGTAACATTTTTTTAAAAACATGAAAAAAATCCTTTTTATATTATTATTTGCCTCATCTCTGGCAGCATCAGCACAGATTCTTAAACCTGCCAAGTGGACATTTACCCCATCAAAAACATCGGCTAAAGTAGGAGAAACCATAGATCTGGTTTTTACCGCCAAAATAGATGCAGACTGGTATATGTATTCGTCTGAACTCAAAGTAGATGGGCCTTTACCAACAGAAGCAAAATTTACTAAAAATGATACTTATACCCTTGTTGGTAAATTAGTGCCGGTAAAACCAAAAGAAAAATTTGATGATATATGGGGTGGCAAAGTGCAATACTTTGAACACGAGGCAAAGTTTATTCAGAAAGTAAAGATTACGAAGGCGAATCCCGTAATTGAGGGCAAAATAGAATGCCAGACCTGTACAAACAAGGATGGTAAATGCGTACCTAACAAAGACAAGTTTAAGTTTGATGTGAAAACGATATAAAGTTTGGCAGATAACGAAAAAGGCGTTTGAATGTTCAAACGCCTTTTTCGTTATCTATGGTTTGCTATCAGAATTTCCATCTCACAAAAGCTTCCATTGCTTCGTATTCTGCCAGACCTAATTTGTTATAAAGGTCGGCGGTAGTTTTGTTACGCTCTTCGGCACGTTGCCAGAACTCACGTGCATCGGTACCCTGAAATACCACCCCATCTTTTTGTGACTGATGTTTGAAAATACCCATGCGTTTTTGTAGCACCTGGTCAGGAGACATCGGTACTGCCATTTCAATTTCATGAATATCCCACTCTGCCCAGGCACCACGATATAGCCATACCCAACAATCTTTCATAAAATTCTTGTGTTTCAATCCTTCTATTGCGGCAAAGATAGCATCCAGGCAAACTTTGTGCGTACCATGTGGATCGGCCAGGTCTCCGGCAGCATAAACCTGATGCGGTTTTACTTGTTCTATCAAATCAGCTACTAGTTTAATGTCTTCAGCCCCAAGTGGTCTTTTTTCTATACGGCCTGTTTCATAGAATGGCATATCCAGAAAATGTACGTTTGTTTCTGGAATACCTACAAAACGGCAGGTTGCTTTAGCTTCGCCGCGGCGAATCAGACCTTTCACATACCTTACAGCATCATTATCAATATCGCTATCTTTTTTATTTTTCAAAAATTCTTTAGCTTCATTAAATAAAGCCCGGGTTTCTTTGTTCTCAATACCGAATTTATGGTTGAAATCAACTACGAAATCAATAAAGCGAATGGCCTCATCATCTGCCACCGCGATATTACCTGATGTCTGATAGCCGATATGTACATCATGCCCCTGATCAACCAGTCGTTGGAATGTACCGCCCATTGAAATAATATCGTCGTCAGGATGAGGACTGAAAATAATTACACGTTTTTTGGCAGGCAAAGCTCTTTCAGGACGATTCGTGTCATCGGCATTAGGTTTACCACCGGGCCAACCCGAAATAGTGTGTTGTAATTGATTAAATACATCAATATTGATTTTATAGGCTTGTTCATGGCGTGCCAGTAAATCACTCAAGCCGTTATCATTATAATCTTTATTGGTCAGTTTCAATACCGGAATACCCAGAGAAAGCGAAAGATTCGTAACTGCCTTTTTTATCATTTTGCTGGTCCACTCTACATCTTCTACCAACCACGGTGTTTTCATGCGGGTTAGTTCTGATGCCGCCCTTTCATCAATCACAAACAGGGCATTGGCATGTGTCTGTAAATAAGAAGCAGGTACCGATTCTGTTACTCTTCCCTCTACAGCTTCTGCAATTACTGGTGCTTTTCTTTCACCCCAGGCCAGTAACACAACTCTTTTGGCATTCAGAATTTTTGATACACCAAGGGTAATCGCTTTTTTAGGAACTTTAACCAGGCTACCTCCAAAATCTGATGCAGCTGCTACACGGGTTGAATGGTCGAGCATCATCAGGCGGGTTCTTGAATTAATCAATGATCCCGGTTCATTAAAACCAATATGACCATTGGTACCAATACCCAGCAACTGAAAATCAAGCCCCCCCATCGCATCTATTTTTCTCTCATATTCTTCGCTAAAATCTTTCACCTTATTGGCCGGAACAGTACCATCAGGTATAAAATAATTTTCTTTTGGAATATCGACCTTATCAAAAAGCTGCTCTTTCATAAAGCGAACATAACTTTGCAAAGAGTCAGGTTCCATCGGAAAATACTCATCAAGGTTAAAAGAAACTACATTCTTAAAGCTCAGGCCTTCTTCTCTGTGCATTCTTACTAATTCGGCATATACCGATTTAGGAGACGAGCCGGTTGCCAGACCCAGCACACATGGTTTTCCTTGTTTTTGTTTTTCCCGGATCAAATCAGCTATTTCTTGGGCTACGGCCTTAGATGCCTCTTTTGAATCTTTAAAAAGTTTGGTTGGAATCTTCTCGTAAGCAATAGGTTCATTCGTGATAATATGCTGTTCCATTATAATTGTAGTTTTATTTAAGAGGCAATAAACGTAGGGAATTTTGGCAAATTTAAGGCTTTTCTCTTTACCAAAACATTTTTTTATTATGCAAAATGGTTAATTTTTAAAATTTTTTAAAAATGTAAAATCGACACTTAAATAGTAAAATGGTTTAGCTGATACCATATCTATCTATTTAGTAGGAAAACCAGCGGCTTTCAGTTGTTCAAAAAATGTTCTGGTTTTTTCAAGATTTTGCTCGCCGTTCACTTCAAAATACCAGAATGTTTCCAGATCACCTCTGTGCATAGCTGCATTCATATCTCCGCTTTGCGATTTATGGCAGGCTTTTACCCAATCGGCTACTATCATATAACTGTGCTTATTGTTTTCTCCAAAACCAAATGAGCGGTCGAAGTAAAATACCGGGGCTTTTTCAAGGATTCTGGTCTCAGGATAATTCTCTAACTCCGCGAATCTGAAAGTATAATCTTTATCCGCTGATCTTCCACCCAATACAACAGGCTTATTTTGTCCTTTAAATCTTTGTGCTGCCCTTAGAGCCATAATTGAGGCTGTTTTGTGATGGGCATGCTGACCTGCATCAGGCACCAGGCAAAAAATGTAATCATATTTACCCTGTTCCAGAATCTTATCCAGTTTTCTTTCGCAATACGCCATGTCCCATCGTTCTCCTGATAAGAATGGCTCCGGGTTCATCTGATAGAAATCATCTATCTGGTCGAAGAAATAAAAATTTCTGATACCCATTACCTCACCCGAGCAAAGCAATTCTTTTTTCCTTATTAAAGGCAGATAGGTTCTTCCTGTGGCCGAATCTGTCATGTTTTTCCCGTAATAACTCGAAGCCACCAGACCATTATACCCACCCGACCCATCGGTTATCAATGCCACATCGGCAGTGCCTTTCATTTCATGTGTAATCTTGAATATAGTTACGGGAAACATTGTTTCGTCGTCCGGATGGGCGGTTATAATTAATACTTTAGGCCCCTGAGCGAAGGTGGGAAGGCAGAAAAGTATAAACGACAAGGCAACGCATAGGGCGTGAGCAGCTTTTTTCATAGGTTATAAAAATAGGTATAAGGATGATTGTAGTTGTTGAACCGTATTTGTGCCAAAATCCGCCACACGTATATTCTCCTTGTCCATCCATCAATTCTGACTTTTGCAGCTGGTGAGTATACACTTATTTTGAACTATCAAACACACACAATTAACAATCAAGTATAGACAAATATTTTTTAAAAGCCATGAAAACTAATTATAAAAGTTTTCATTAAAATAAACGCTCTCCATTCTAATACGACGGAGACTTATATTAGGACTATAGTAAATTAAGATTGCAAATATTCATTCTCATATTTTGTTTAGGTTAGGGGTTTGGAAACCTCCTGTAGCTTTGCAGCAGGAGGTTTTAGTTTTTGTATATTTGTAAAAAATACACCCTATGCTTATACGCTACGTAAGAATGACCTTTCAGGAAGAGAAAGTAAACGAATTCTTAAAAATATTTGATGAATCAAAAGAGAAAATCAGAGCCATGAAAGGTTGTGAGTATCTGGAACTCATGCGTGATATAAATCAACCGTCGGTTTTTATGACCCATAGTCATTGGCTTTCAGAAGATGATTTGAACAATTACCGGGATTCGGCACTTTTTAAAAGTGTATGGGCTGAAACCAAAGCCTTGTTTGCGGACAAACCTATGGTTTTTTCGGTTGAAAGTATTGTAGTGGTGTAATTTTTGTTCTGATTTTTGCGTTGTCAATATAAATATACCAAGCAATGAAAAAAATAGTAGTTCTCTTCATTATAGGTCTTTTAGCTTTCACGCCGGAGTTCTCTCAGGCTGCAACTTCCGATAGCAAAACCACAATTAGTGTTAAAAAGGAGTTGGGTAAAGGCCGTAGAAAAAAAAGTGGGTCTTATCGCAAGAAAAAAGGCTTTATGTGGGGTTTGTTTAAAGGCAAAAACCAATGTGATTGTCCTAAGCATTAATCTACTCCAAAAACTTGGTTCTGTAAGTAAGCGGAGTTATCTTTTTGATAGCCTTGAATTGTCTGTTGAAATTAGAAAGATTATTGAAGCCACTTTCAAAAGAAATCTCAGCCACGCTCATTTTATCTGCCATCAATAATTTACAGGCGTGTTCAATTCGTATTTCGGCCAGAAACTGTGAGAAAGTACGGCGTGTACGTTTTTTAAAGTAACGGCTAAAGGCCGACTCACTCATATTGGCCAGTTCGGCAACATCACTCAACTGTATTTCTTCCTGATATTTTTGCATCACATGCTCAAATACCTTGTTCATACGTGCCGAATCTACTTCGTTACGTAGCGAGATCGGATTAGTAGTTAAATCCTGCTTATCTTCACTTTCACTCAATATGGTCAGAATCGAAATCATTTCGAGCAGGCGGCTCATACCTGTCAGATTCGGTAGATTCTTGAATTTAGACTCAACTTTCTTTACCGTCTTCTCGCCGAATGTTAAACCCCTTTTTGAGCGTTCAAGAAGCGCTTTGATAGCCTGACTTTCCGGAATCTCCAGAAATTTCTCCCCTAAAAAATCTTCAAGAAAATGAATAACCAATGATCGGGCTTTTAAGCCTGAATTTTTATCATAAAATTCGTCATCATTACGATAATAATGGGGCAGGTAAGAACCAATCATACATAAGTCGCCCGGGCCATAATCAGTAATACTACTACCTATAAATTTTTTTCCGGTACTTTCTAAAATAAGTACAATTTCATATTCGGGATGGTAATGCCAGGGTGTCGGAAAAAAAGGACACTCCTGCACAAAGAGATTAAATGAGTAATCGGCAGGATTTGATATTTTGAGTAATTGAGGCTTCATTTCTTTGGTCGCTATTAAGTCCGGTTCAGTCTATACTCTATCACTTTTGATAGCAAAAATTAAAAAACATGTAAATA
>CALRLN020000032.1:0-20903 GCA_943368675.1 Chitinophaga pinensis
CTCATCGCCAATGGTAGTATTGGGCGTAGTATTCAATGTAAACTGAATAGCCCCGGTTTTCTGAATTTTTGGCGAGTAGCCTGTCGCTAGTTTAAGTTTAGCAGCAAACATTTCAGCAATTTTCTGACTCTCATCGTTATTGGCGCCGATAGTACTTGCCGCAGTAATAGTGTAGAACCCAGCGGTATTGGTGATTTTAACGGGTTTCGGAATAATATTCTGTGCAAATGCACTAAATGTAAGAATGCTCAACAAGATTAAAAGGGTATTTTTTCTCATAGGTAATTTCAGGTTTTTGAGTCGGAACAGGTTTCAAAAGTACGCAAAAAACTGATAGGTCGATTAAATAAAATGTGATGGCGACCCCTTATGTAACAATTATCACGGACAGGGAAAATGTAAGGCCATAGTTTTGTAGCAGATTAATAGATAAATGCTATAAAAATGAATGTAACAGAAATTGTTGGTTTTGCGTCTTCGATATTGATAGGTGTCAGCCTGGGTTTGATTGGTGGCGGTGGGAGTATTCTTACTTTGCCTGTATTGGTTTACCTGCTGAATGTGAGCCCTGTTTTATCAACTGCTTATTCGCTCTTTGTGGTTGGTACCACTTCTTTAATAGGCTCGGCCAGCTATATTAAACACAAAATGGTTAATTATCAGGCTGCGCTTGTATTTGCTGTTCCTTCGTTTATTACGGTTTTTCTGACACGTAAATACCTGATGCCTGCTATTCCTGACCCTATTCTGCACATAAACGGATTTGAAATCTCAAAAAGTGTCGGGATAATGGTCTTTTTTGCCCTTATCATGCTTGTGGCCTCTTACTCAATGATCAGGAGCAAGAAAAGCGATACGCAAGAAAATGAGCAGAAACTCAAGTTTAATTATCCGATGATTGCCCTTGAAGGCAGTGTGGTAGGGATATTAACCGGCGTTGTTGGTGCGGGCGGTGGGTTTCTGATAATTCCGGCTCTGGTATTATTTGCCAAACTTCCCATGAAATCGGCCGTTGGGACTTCATTACTCATTATTGCAGCCAAATCGTTGATTGGCTTCTTAGGCGATTTATCAAACCTTGATGTAGACTGGCCCTTTCTGCTCGAATTTACGGCATTAGCCATCGTCGGCATTTTTGTGGGCTCATACCTGTCTAGATTTATCTCGGGCGAGAAACTCAAGAAAACTTTCGGATGGTTTGTTTTATTAATGGGGGCTTATATAATAGTGAAAGAATTAATATTAAAATAAATGCCGGAGTGTAATAAATGTCACATACAAATGTGTAATGGAACAATAATTTTGTACTAAATATTAAACTATAATAAACATGTTTTTTCAGCATATATACGACAAATCATTGGCTCAGGGCAGCTATTTTATTGGTTGCCAGAAGGCAGGAGTAGCAATGGTGATTGACCCCAAAAGAGACATTGATACTTATCTGGAAATTGCTAAACAAAACAACATGAAAATAACTCATGTTGCTGAAACCCATATTCATGCCGATTTTCTGTCAGGCTCACGGGAACTTGCGAAGCTTACGGGCGCAACAATGTACCTTTCGGACGAGGGCGGCCCGGACTGGCAATATGAATTTAGCCACACGGGCTTAAAAGACGGTAGTATCATATATGTAGGAAACCTGAAGTTTGAAGTGCTGCATACGCCCGGCCACACCCCCGAAAGTATCAGTTTTTTATTAACCGATACTCCAGCCTCTAATGAACCGGTAATGATTTTTACAGGAGATTTTGTATTTGTGGGAGACATAGGGCGGCCTGATTTATTAGAAAAAGCCGCAGGTCTGAAAGGTACGCAGGCTATCGGCGCTAAACAGATGTATAATTCGCTTCAGAAATTTGACAAACTACCCGACTTTATTCAGGTCTGGCCCGGACATGGCGCAGGCTCGGCCTGTGGCAAAGCATTGGGGGCTGTGCCGGGGTCTACTGTTGGATACGAGAAAATCAGAAACTGGGCATTTCAGTATCATGATAACCAGGCCGGATTTGAGGAGTATCTCTTAGCTGACCAGCCGGAGCCGCCGAAATACTTTGCCATGATGAAAAAGCTTAATAAGGTAGACAGACCTTTGTTAACAGAAGTACCTACGCTGGCAAAATTATCGGCCGTACAGCTAAAACAAGGTCTTACAGCAGGCATTAAGCTGATAGATACGAGAAATAAAGCCGATTTTGCCGCAGGGTTTATTCCTGGTAGTATTAATATTCAGGGTAATAATTCTTTTGCAACCTGGATGGGCTGGTTTGTAAACTATGATGAGCCCTTTATGCTGGTTGCGGCTGAAGGGCAGGTTGAGGATCTGACCCGCAAACTGATGAGAATAGGCCTCGATAATGCTTTAGGGTATATTGATGATGTTGCCGCACAGGGGATAGTTTTAGAAAAAGCCGACATTATGAGCATTGATGAGTTTAAGGAACTGAAAACAAAGAATGATGTACAGATAGTTGATTTAAGAGGAGCTACGGAGTACAGAAGCGGGCATATTGAATGTGCTGAAAATGTGTTTATCGGAACGCTGCCGCAGAATCTGGATAAAATAAGTAAGGATAAACAGGTAGTGATTTATTGTCAGGGTGGTGACAGAGCCGCTATTGGTTATTCTATTTTAAAGCAGAATGGATTTAAGAATGTGCGGAATTACTCAGCGGGTATGAATGAATGGGCAGGAAAAGGGAATATGGTTATAACCGGAGAGCTGGTTGGTGAATTCTGTTAATTGTTAGTGTTGCACCCTCACCGGATATTTCTGGTGAGGGTTTTTGTTTTTTCAGGCATTATGGGCTTGGCGTGTGTGATATAATTGATTATAGGATTTTTTTGTAAAAGTATAGATGAACCAGAAGATTAATGAAAAAGAAATAAGAAGGATTATTGTCAGTTTAAGAATCCTGCTGCTACTGGTTTTGGTTTTAACGGGGAGCCTTATTACCGGGGTTATCGTGCATAATACTGATATAAAATTACACACTACCGAAAGAAAAGCATTTGTTAAAATAGATACAAACTTTACTAACCTATGGACTGCTCCGTCAGACTGGCGGATGACCCGTTTAAATGCTGAGGAACAATCGCTGATTAAGTATGGAAAAGATTTAATAGCACATACTGCTGATTATCTGGGGCCTAAAGGGAGTATAGCGGCTATATCAAACGGAATGAATTGCCAGAATTGCCATCTGAATGCAGGAACCCAGCCCTGGGGGAACAACTATTTTGGAGTAGAGGCTAATTATCCGAAATTCAGAGAGCGTTCCGGCGCTGTAGAAAACCAGCTAAAAAGGGTAAATGATTGTTTTGAACGCAGCCTTAACGGGAGAAAGCCCGATTCGGCCAGCCGTGTAATGCAAGCTATACTGGCATATATTAAATGGATTGGCAATGATGTGCCCAAAAAGACAGTTCCGCGCGGAACAGGCATATTTAAGCTGAAAGGACTGACCCGTGCAACCGACCCAGAAAAAGGGCGGATGGTCTATGAGCAGAAATGCCAGACCTGCCACCAGGCCAACGGAGAAGGCTTAATGGCTGCCAATGGTAAAAGCTATACTTATCCGCCGCTTTGGGGGCCACATAGCTATAATACAGGTGCCGGGCTGTTTCGTATTTCTAATTTTGCAGGCTATGTAAAATACAATATGCCGCTTGGTGTAAACTACCAGCGCCCGCAGCTTACTGATGAAGAAGCTTGGGATGTGGCCGCTTTTGTGAACTCAATGCCCCGCCCCGAAAAGGATTTAAGCAAAGACTGGCCGAATATAGCCGGTAAGCCCTTTGACCACCCCTTTGGCCCTTATGCCGACCCGTTCTCTGAAGCTCAGCACAAATACGGGCCGTATAAACCCATCAAAGACTGGAAAGAGGCACATAAGAAAAAGGCACCTTAAAATATCTTTTAAACTGGCTTGTTTTACAAATCTGTATTTTACGAATACAGTTTTTTTGTTTTCTGCCCTTGCTATTGATGATTATTTCTTCAATGTAACATTTGTCACGTAGGTTCATTCTGCACCGCTATACTTTTGTATGATAATAATCATATTTTATGATGCAAATCAAAATCTGGTATGTGTTGGGGGTATTTCTTGTTTCAGTATATCTTGTACAGGCGCAAGACCTTAAACCTATTGCTGAAAAAGACACCAATAGCCTTGGATACCAATTAAAAAAAGGGGGGCGGTTTTATGCACAGGCCCGTACGTACTTTTCTGCTACGATTAATGATGGTGGGCTAAGCGATTATTACGCACTGGGTGTCGGCGCTGGGATTGGCTACGAAACACCGAGGTTTTTCAGGTATTTCAGGATAGGGATGAGTGGCTATACGATGTTTAATGTGGCTTCTTCTGATTTAATAAAGGCTGACCCACGTACAAACCAGGTAAACCGATATGAAGTAGGGCTGTTTGATATTGAAAACCCTGCTACTCATAAAGACCTGAATCGGCTGGAAGAACTGTTTGTTAAGGTGCATATAAGCGAAAAATCAAAAATTGTTATCGGGCGACAGATACCTCAGACACCCTTTATTAATCCGCAGGACGGCCGCATGAGACCAACACTGACCGAAGGCGCAGTTATTGATTTTAATGAATGGAAAAACTTAAGGCTTCACGGAGAGTGTCTCTGGCAGATTGCGCCCCGCTCTACCATAAGATGGTTTGACATAGGCGAAAGCATAGGCGTTTATCCTATCGGGGTCGGGACAAACGGAGAGGTATCGAAGTATAAAAACAATACCCGCTCGGATGGTATCGGTATTCTGGGCTTGACCTACCAGAAAAAGAACTGGGATTTACAGGCATGTAATACCTACGTTGATAATATTCATAATACGGGGCTGTTGAAAATAGAGTGGAAGGCCCGATCTGTGGCAGGCAAAAGCTGGCTGATAGGTGGGCAGTTTCTTCATCAGAACACCATAGGAAATGGTGGCAATGAAGACCCCGGCAAAGCCTATGCCCAAAAGAATAATCAGGCAAATATTATATCGGGGCGGCTGGGACAACAGTCCGGCAAATTTACGTGGTTTCTTAACGCTACCAGAATTACCGACAAAGGCCGCTACCTGATGCCCCGTGAGTGGGGTAAAGAACCATTTTACACGTTTATGCCGCGCGAAAGAAACGAAGGTTTCGGCGATTTAACTGCTCTGACAGTCAACACTATTTTTAACACCCGCAATAACCTTAAAGTAGAGTTGAGTGCAGGATATTTTCAGCTTCCTGATGTGAAGAACTTTGCTTTAAACAAATATGGTATGCCTTCTTATACACAACTGAATATGATGCTGAACTACCAGTTCAGAAACTACATGAAAGGGCTGAACCTGCTCTTGCTCATTATGCGGAAAGATGAAATAGGTGAAACCTATGAAAACGACCGATTTATCTTCAATAAAGTAAATATGACGCACCTGAACCTGATTATCAATTATCAATACTAAAAAAAACGAACCTTATGAAACAAATCCTTGAGCTAATCACTCAACCCTGGCCGTGGTATGTAGCAGGGCCACTTATCGGACTTACCGTTCCGACACTTTTATTAATAGGAAATAAATCTTTTGGTATTTCATCTTCATTGCGGCATATCTGCGCTGCCTGTATTCCGGCGGGAATCCCTTTTTTTAAATATGACTGGAAAAATGAAGTCTGGAATCTCGTGTTTGTTCTGGGGATATTCTTCGGTGGTATGATTGCAACTGCTTTTCTGGAGAACCCTGACACTTTTGTGCTTTCAGCCAACACAATCACAGATTTAAAAGCACTTGGTATTAAAGATTTTGCAGGGCTAATGCCTGCCGATTTATTTTCTGTTGATGAGTTGGTTACAGCAAAAGGGTTTATATTTTTTGTATTGGGCGGTTTTCTTGTCGGATTCGGCACCCGTTATGCCGGGGGCTGTACTTCGGGTCATGCTATTATGGGCTTGTCTAATCTGCAATTACCGTCGCTTGTGGCTACCTGTTGTTTTATGGCAGGGGGTATTATCATGACACATCTCATTTTACCTCATATATTAAAGCTGGTTTGATTTAACAAAGAGCATGTTTAAAAATTATTACACAAAATGAAAGAAATACAAAAAGATACCATTCAGGAAGAATTTGTTTGCGAAGCACCCAATAATATGCAGAAGCAAGAGGGCATGTTTGAAAACCTGAAATACCTGATAGTTGGAATTATGTTTGGCATTGTATTCGTAAAAGCCGAAATAATTTCATGGTTCCGTATTCAGGAAATGTTCCGTTTTCAGAGTTTTCATATGTATGGAGTAATAGGTAGTGCCGTGGTTGTGGGCATGATTTCGGTGTTTCTGATTAAAAAGTATAATATTAAAACCATTAGCGGCGAAAAAGTCGATTTTCACCCCAAGAAATTCCAGAAGGGCCAGATTTACGGTGGACTGATTTTTGGTTTGGGCTGGGCTCTTACCGGGGCTTGTCCGGGGCCACTTTTTGCACAAATCGGCAGCGGGTTTGTTGTTGTTATTGTTACGCTGCTAAGTGCCGTAGCCGGAACATGGGTATATGGATATTTTAAAGAAAAACTCCCTAATTAAGAAATTCCTCAAGAGGGTCAGCAGAAAGCTCCGGAGTCTTTCCGGGGCTTTCTTTGTTTCTTACCGACTCTGTTTTTTTGTCGGTTGCGTATAGATAAATAACAGAATTCCGGCCAGCCTGCTGACATTAGTAAATCCATCAGAAATTGATTAGATTTGTTGACGAACCAAACTTACCTGAAACGGATGGACTTCATTAACCGACTAAACCCAATTTCTCTTAAATTCAGGCAATCGGCTTTACTCATATTGACAAACCTTCTGTGCCATCTGAGCTTTGCCCAGCAATACGACCTCATTATTAAAAACGGACGTATTGTAGATGGCTCGGGGAATCCGTGGTATGCTTCTGATGTAGCCATTAAAGATGGTAAAATAGCAGGTATCGGTATGTTTGAGGCAAGTGAGGGCAGGCGGATAATTGATGCTAAAAATCAGATTGTCTGTCCGGGTTTTATAGATGTACATACCCATGTAGAAGACGGTATCAGAACGGTATCTACGGCAGATAATTTTATTCATGATGGTGTTACGAGTGTCATTACAGGTAACTGTGGTTCATCGGAAGTTAATCTGGCGAAGTTTTTTGAGGAATTGAAACAAATGAAAATAAGTGTGAATCTCGGGTCTCTGATTGGTCATAACTCTGTCAGGAGAGCGGTCATGATGAATGTTTTCCGTGACCCTACCGCACAGGAACAGCAAAAGATGGAGGCATTGGTTGAGCAGGCCATGAAAGACGGGGCAGTGGGCCTGGCAAGCGGTTTGATTTATATACCCGGCACTTATTCTAAAACACCTGAGGTGGTGGGTCTTGCCAAAGCAGCATCAAAATCGGGGGGTATTTATGCTTCGCATATCCGGGATGAAGGTACCAAAGTAAAGGATGCCATTGAAGAGGCGATTAATATCGGCAGAGAGGCGAAGATTCCGGTGGAGATTTCGCATTTCAAGATTTCGAGCAAGCCACTCTGGGGGCAAAGCGATATGACCATAGGTATTGTAGAAAAGGCTCGTCTGGAAGGCATAGATGTTAATGTTGACCAGTACCCCTATACCGCCAGTAGTACCAATATGGGTACCATGCTGCCCTCATGGGCTTTGGCCGATGGAGATTCGATGGTGCATGTGAGATTGACGAACCCCGAAACAAGAAAGAAAATACGTGAAGAAATGATAAAGGGTGTAAAGGCCGACAAACGTAAAAATTATGACTATGCCTTTGTGGCACGGTACAGAGCAGATTCTACCCTGAATGGCAAGAATGTAAGCGAAATAAACAGGCTTCTGGGAAGAAAGAGCAACTTAGCTACCGAAGCTGAGCTAATTATGGATATGGTAGACAAGGGCGGCGCACAAATGGTATTTCATAAAATGAGTGAAGATGATGTGGCAAAAATACTGCGGTACCCCAATACGATGATAGCCTCTGATGCGGGGGTGATTCAGTTTAACAGGAATATGCCACATCCTCGGGGTTATGGGTCTAATGCCCGTGTGCTGGGCAGATATGTGCGTGAAAAACAAGTGCTTCGTCTGGAAGATGCTGTTCGGCGTATGACTTCTTTGCCTGCGCAAAGATTCAGAATTGAAGACAGAGGCTTAATCAGAACAGGATTTGCTGCTGATATAGTGATTTTTGATGAAAACAAAATAAGCGATAAGGCTACTTTCGAAAAGCCCCATGCTTATTCTGAAGGTATTGACTATGTGCTTGTAAATGGTATTATAGTGCTTGAAAGCAGCAAACATACTGGTGCCAGACCCGGTGCCATTATCTATGGCAAAGGCAGGGTTTCTAATTCAGCCGGGGGTCAGTAGGGTAGTTAGACAATACCTTGTATTCGCCACCCATGCTTTTTAATATCTCTCTCCAGAACTGGCTGGCGGGAGTATCAAAGATAAAGTGCGCATCGGTTTCTGACACAATCCAGGAATTGCGGTTCATTTCACCGACCAGTTGCCCTGCCGACCAGCCAGAATACCCGATAAACAAGCGGATGTCTTTTTCTGACACCTTACCGATATTTATCAGGGTTTTTATACTTTCAAAATCGCCTGACCAGTAAATCCCATTGCCTATATCGACAGCCCCTTCTATCTGGTTACCCAGCCGGTGAATAAAGTGCAGGGTGTTCTGTTCTACCGGCCCGCCAACAAAAAGGGGAAGCTCTCCGTAGACATTTTCCATTACATCGTCCAGATGCAGATTGGAGGGCTGGTTGAGAACAAGCCCGAACGACCCCTGTGTATTGTGCTCACATAGCAGCACAACACTCCGCTCAAAATTGGGGTCACCTAAAAATGGTTCGGCAATCAATAATTTTCCTCTTCCCGCCGTCATATATCTCAATTGTTTTTTAGATTTATTAACTGTTATAACCGGATTTTTATTTGAGCGATGCCGTTATAAGGTATGTTTAAAGCGCCTCCGAAATCTTCTCACAAAATAGAGGATTTCAAAATAATGAAAAAACAATTTCTTAAAAAACTTATGTTGGAAAATAGAAAATATTCAATTATATTGCCTTGCAAATACGTAAACCGCTAATCTTAAATGTTTTATGAGCAGGAAAGTTTTAGTTTTGAATGCTGACTATAGTGCATTAAGTATTTGTACCGTTCCGAAAGCCTTTTCATTGGTATACCTCGACAAAGCCGAGTTAGTTACCGACTCCCAGAAAGGCTATCTCCGAACAGTGGATACTACTTACCCTCTCCCCTCAGTAATACGTCTCCATCGCTATGTAAGTCTGCCTTTTAAAGGTGTAATGCTCAGCAGGCAGAATGTATTCAGGCGGGACGGCAATAAATGTGTATACTGCGGAAGCCACGAAGACCTCACCCTCGACCACGTAACACCGAAATCAAAGGGAGGCAAAACAAACTGGGATAATCTCGTAACTGCCTGTCGCCGCTGCAACTCCCGAAAAGGTGACCTCTCCCCCGAAGAAGCAAAACTCTCTCTCTCTCGCAAACCCTACAAGCCCTCTTTTATTATGTTCCTACGCGATTTCGCAGGCTCTATTGAAGAGAACTGGGTGCCGTTTCTGGGCATAAAAGAAAAGGCCTGAAGTATTATAAAAATAACTCCTGGCAAGCGAGGAATTTATTTTTCTAAACTTGCGTTGAATAGTCTATAAATTCAGTAGATTATTTCGTAGGTTTGTACATAAACACTTAACAACATGCTCGAACTTCTCAAACAACCCTGGCATTGGTCGGTTGCAGGTATCGTTATTGGCCTCTTCGTTCCTCTGCTATTGATTTTAGGTAATAAAACTTTTGGTATTTCGTCATCTATGCGGCACATCTGTGCGGCTATTTTACCTGCCAGGATTTCTTACTTTAAATATGACTGGAAAAAAGAAAGCTGGAATCTGGTTTTTGTGGCAGGTGTAATGATTGGCGGATGGATAGCTGCCCATCTTCTGACTAACCCCGAACCCATTAAAATAGCAGATAGTACCAGAGCCTACCTGCAATCTATCGGTATTCATGAATTTGGCGCTTTGGTGCCTACTGACCTATTTAGTTGGGAGAGCCTCCTCACGCTGCGCGGGTTTATTTTTATTGTAGTGGGTGGCTTTCTGGTAGGCTTTGGCACACGGTATGCTGGAGGCTGTACTTCGGGGCATTCTATCATGGGTTTGTCGAACCTTCAGTTACCCTCACTAATTGCTACTATCTGTTTTATGGTTGGTGGTTTTATTGTTACCTGGTTAGTTATTCCTTATTTATAATTCAGAAATAATGAAAGACATAAAAAATATAGATACACTGGATTTTGAAACCCAGAATCTATCTGATGCCCCTGTAGAAAAAAGAACATTGGGTAGCATGTTGAAATACCTCATTTTAGGTATCGGCTTTGGTATTGTTTTGGTGAAGGCCGAAGTTATTTCCTGGTTTCGTATTCAGGAAATGTTTCGTCTGGAATCGTTTCACATGTATGGTGTAATAGGTACTGCCGTAGTGGTTGGGCTTATTTCTGTCCAGATTATCAAGCGTTTCAAAATTAAAAGCGTGAGTGGAGAAACAATTAAATTAGATGAAAAGCCATTCAGCAAAGGCCAGATCTTCGGCGGGCTGCTTTTCGGATTCGGATGGGCGCTTACGGGGGCTTGTCCGGGGCCAATCTATGCA
This sequence comes from Chitinophaga pinensis, assembly GCA_943368675.1. Lineage (GTDB taxonomy): Bacteria > Bacteroidota > Bacteroidia > Cytophagales > Spirosomataceae > Emticicia. The sequence continues at coordinate 10,738 of CALRLN020000032.1, forward strand.
CAGATAGGCACGGGCGTAACCGTATTTATTATTACTTTATTGAGTGCATTAACCGGAACCTGGGTATATGGATTGCTAAGAAATAAGCTACCGCATTGAGAGTTTTTTATAGCCGCAATGTATACGAAAGGCACTAAGTTGCACAATTAATCTTTATTGTATAACATAGTGACTTCGGTAGTGTACATTATGGCAAATTCATGTAATACTTCTTACTTAAAGTCAAAAAAATATAATAAAAAGCTAATATATCGGTAGAGAGATAACAAAATGATTCTTTACTTTGCTTATTCATTTTTCAATCCGATAAACTCATGAAAAAATTAGTTCTGTTATTATTATTAAGCCCCGTAATAATTTTCGCACAAAACAAAGAAGTGAAACTGGTCAGAGACGATGCCAACAAAAAAGTAAACGTATTCATAGACGGTAAACCATTTACTTCCTATTTTTATCCCGGGCCTGACGTACTCAAAAAAGCAGTTTTATATCCTGTACGCACTTCAAAAGGCACACTCATCACCCGTGGCTGGCCCTTAGACCCTCGTCCGGGCGAACGTGTTGACCACCCTCACCATGTAGGTATCTGGATGAACTATGAAGACGTAAACGGTCATGATTTCTGGAATAACTCCCTTACTCCGCCAAGTTCAAAAGGTACTTATGGTACAATAGTGCACACAGGTATCAAATCAGTAAAATCAGGTAAAAAGGGCACGCTGGTTGTAACAGCCGATTGGCTCGATAAAGCAGGCAAACTGATGCTGACCGAAGAAACAACCTACACCTTTCAGGGAACAGCCAACCAACGCATCATCGACAGAACCACCACACTGACAGCAGCAGATAAAGAAGTGGTCTTTAAAGACGTAAAAGACGGCTTTTTTGCTATTCGTGTAGCCAGAGAATTAGAACACCCATCAAACAAACCGGAGGTATTTACCGATGCCAGTGGTGTGGCTACCAAAGTGCCTGTGTTAGACAATAAAGGCATTGTAGGCTCATACCGCAACAAAGAAGGAATTGAAGGCGAAGAAACCTGGTCAAAACGCTCAGAATGGATAAACCTGCGCGGACAAATCGGTGATGAGAAAATCTCGGTAGCCATTATCGACCACCCGAAAAATCCTGGCTATCCTGCCTACTGGCACTCACGTGGCTACGGTCTTTTCTCAGTAAACCCATTAGGGCAAAAAGTGTTCTCTAACGGCAAAGAAACCCTGAATCTGACCTTAGCGCCTAAACAATCTACTACTTTCCGTTATCGTGTGGTAGTAACTTCAGGCGAAGTGTCAGACGCTGAAATGAATAAACTGGAAGCCGATTTCGGGAAATAAAATATAAATGATATCAATAAAAATGGTGCGTTGAAATTCATTCAACGCACCATTTTTATTGATAAAACTGTTCAGGCTTTTAATCTTATATCAGGAACTAGTGAAAACAGGCCATTGCCATTCAGAGACTAAGAAATTTGGTTCAAAATAATCCTGAATAACCAACATTTTAATCACAAAATCAAATCTTATACCCTTTCCAGCTTAATCGGATAGGTTTTCTTTGAGTTCCATTGTGGTACATAAATATTATCATCCGAATCCATATACACATCATGCGGATGCATAAATACATTGAATGGGTCTTCCTTTTTCTGGGTTTCCAGTTTGCCATCGGTATATACAGGCGCACTACCACCCGGAGTAGACACCACCCGGTCATTTTTATCCAGAATCGTGATATAACCAGAGTTAGCAATATCGCCCGATGTAGAGCGATAAGCCGCCCCTAAAAGTGTTTCACCCTTAATAACCGGGCGACAGATTAATGTACCCGGCAGGGCAATAGTAGATATATATTTACCATCAAGCGTAAATCTTTTCCAGCAATTTTCAACCCGCGACGTAACCAGCAGCGTTGGGTTTTTCTTGTCGCGGCCATCTACAATTACACCATGATTACACTTAAACATATCTTTGCCACCCCAATGTCTTATTAGTTTGCCCTTTGCATCATATTGCATTACGTAGTTCAGCCCATAGCCATCCACCACATAAATATCTCCATTGGCGGGGTTTACGGCCGTTTCAGTAGGTTTAAACTGCGTCGGGTAATCATATACCCCTGTTTCTTTCGGATAATCAATTTTAAATATCACCTTTCCTGCCAGGTCAGTTTTGATAACCTGATGGCGGTCGGTGTCACAAAGCAATAAAAACTGGTCACTGCCTTGTCCGGCAATAGTCAGCCCATGCCCACCGGGATAGGAGTTACCCCAGGTTTCAAGCAATTTGCCCGATTTATCGTATATCAATACATTATTTTTGGTCTCGTTGGTCAGCATTATCAGCCTCCCTTTCGAGTCTTCCACCATTTCGTGGCAGTCATTCACAGGGTTTTTGGCAGCATCAAGCACGCCCCAACCCGTTTTTACACGGTATTTATGCGTGTTATGGCCAATGATAATTTCATCATTTTTGCCGAAACTCATTTCGGGTAGCAATGTCGCGGCAGTAGCCAGGCCTCCCAGCTTTACAAAATCACGACGGTTCAGGTATTGGTTCATTGTACGGGGTTGAATATATTCTGAACCTGTTTAAACAGGTTCTCTGTTAAAATCTACCAAATATGAATAAACTTTACCAGAAATAATATATCCGCCTGATTTTTTTTGACAAAATACTGATACCAACCTGAACCAGTCTTAAGTCAATAAAGCTATCAGTCAGCCGTGTCTGATGCAAGGCTACTTTCGGCAAGCCTTATCGTTGAACTTTGGCCTTCAAAGATAACATCAAACATTACTTTCCCGAAAAGCATCTGGGGGTCGGATGCAATCACACCTTTACTCTCCTTTTTTACCTTAGTATTCTTTGAAATCACTTTTACGCTTTTCAATGATGCCAAATGCGCACTGGCACTTAGTTGCAGGCAGTCTTCGGATATAACCAATATACCATTCCCCGGAAAAAACACTTTGTATATATTTCTTCCAAAACTGTTATGCGGGCCTTCTCTAACAATACCTACAGTGCCGGGAGGCTCAACTAAGCCATCACAAACACAATTGACACGATCGCCGATATTAAACATGGTTTAACTGTTTATTGGTTTAACAAAGTCTTTTTATTTTCCTCAAAAATCAACTGAATCTGCTCAATAGCCAGTTTCCGTTTATCCGCATCGCCCATGCTTGATTCAGCATTGAGTATCGACGAGAAAATATTAAGTTTGGCAGCTTCACTTTTTGCATTAAGCCTTTTTAACGACGAGTTAGCCTTTAGAATCTTGCCCGAGATAGTAGTCAGCGTATCTGCATCAGCATTATCACCCGTGCTTTCCTTGTCTGGCAGTACCACCCCACTATATCTGGCCAGTGCCTCAATGGTCAGCGACGTGAAAGCAAAAGTTGCTTTTGTGGCTTCGCTGGCGTCATTCCGCACACCCTTTATCGTATACTCTCCGTTGGGTTGTGTAACTGCGGCAATATCCGAATTGCCGATACTTGTAAACCCTCGCACGAGGTTAGTTTTTGCTTTCCAGTAATTTTTATCAGCTCCGGCAACAATGGAAGCCAAAGGGTCATTCTGGATTGATTGTAACGTAGAAACACTGGCTAATGGCTGGGTCTTTTCTTTAATATCGGATGCTAATTCCTTCAAAACCTCATTGGTAGTAGTGCTGTCAGCTATTAACAGAAACCGCCCTAAATCCTTCACCTGCCAGGCCAGATACGGCCCCAGTCCTTTTAGTTTTATAAACCCATTAGTGGCTAAAGCAAACGAACTACGCAGGCTATCCACCATCAGCTTCATTGTGTCGCAGTCAGCCGAAGCTTTATTCTTGCATAGCGGCAGCAGAATCACGTTGTCATGCTTGCTTAATGCCTGTTTATGCATTTTTATGACATCATTTATTTCTCGCTCAACTATCTTTTCCATGTCACCAATAAGTGTATTTACCGTCCGTTCAGGAATCGACGTAAGCTCATCTCTTTGCACAGAATCACTCTTAATTCTTGTATCATATCCTACTATTACCTGCCTGAGCGAGTCAGCCTGCAATTGATATTTTTTTCTGGTTTTTTCCAGATTGTTTTTCTGAGTCACATTCCGCCTCGGTAACTTACTAATCCGAACATTAATCGTATTTACACTGTCAGATACCGCCACATAATTTTGCTTCAATCCATCCCGGGTGGCCTTATGTTGGCTGATCTGAATGTCTAGGAGTTTTTTCGGAGCATTTATTTTTGCAGCAATCTGCCTGATACTCTTTTTTGTTTCGTTCTTTGCTTTATCGCTCAGGCTCAGGTAATGCCCGCTCAGTAAATTCTCCCTTGCTTTTATTTCAAGTGGTCTTACTTTCTCTATCCAATAAGTTGGGCTGTCTAATAAAAAAGTCCGGTCAAGAATCGACATATTTATTTTTAATGACGCCGTGCATCCTGCCAGCAGACAAGCCGTCAGGAGCATTAGTATAGCAATGTTTTTTTTCATGTTTACAATTGATTCTGAGTAGAAACAGATTTTAGTTTTGTTTTAAAAGCCATTCTCTGGCTTCGCTGAAATTCTTAAAAGAAGCAGTTTTACCCTTATCACTGGCCAGTTGATTCAGCAATTGCAAGAGCGTCGACTGCACTTGCATCGAGTCTTTAGTTTCCAGGTCTTTCAATAGGCTCCCGCCAATGGCCACCAGGGTTTTATTGTTGGCAAGCTGAATGGCTGTCTCATCTTTCAGGTTGACAAGATTCTCTTCTTTACCTCCGTTAGTCAGGCTGATAAGATTTTTGAGCGTGTTTTTCGATTGCGTAATTCCCCCAATCTGCGTCGCCACCTCGTCGGCATTGCTCGATAAAATCACTACCAATTGCCTGTCAGGATCCCCGGCCACAGGTTGAATATGCGTTGAGTCCCGTAGTTTGCCATCCTTCGGTTGACTGAACTCATTAAAATAGGTATCGATGGCATCTTTCTTGAAAAAGCCGGAGTAATACCTTGTTTTAGAGAATAGAAAAGTGTGCGCTTTTACGTCTACACAATAGTAATTGGGGAGGTCCTGGAGATTATCCTTAAAATAATGCTTTTCCCTGATATTTGTCACGCATCCCGTTAAGCATAAACATGCGAAGGCCATCATAACCATCAATTTCTTTTTCATTTGATTCAATAGATTTAAAGAATTATGAAGGAAATTTTATGAGATCAGGGACAATTCACAAGAAAATTCTTTTTATCGGTACTTTTATTTTTTTTGTGGTACCTTAGAAAGCCAGAAGAGACAGATACTGGCAGCGAATGATAATTTGAAGCTGATACCCCCTGGGGTATCAATAGAATCAACAAAGCAGGTTAAATAAATACACAGACAAAAGAAATAAGTTTGAACAAAGGCTTCATCCGAACCAAGCCTTGCAGTAATAAAACATTACAAATAAAATAGCCAAGACAGGGCAGACCTGTTCAGGTCGGACACTGAGAATCAATTGCCACGACCTTCAGGTCAGCGCCAGACGCTGAGAATCAATTGCCACGACCTTCAGGTCAGCGCCAGCCGCTGAGAATCAATTGCCACGACCTTCAGGTCAGCGCCAGACGCTGAAAATCAATTGCCACGACCTTCAGGTCGTGGACAGAATAAATGCAATCAAATAAAGGCTTCAGCCGAACCAGGCGACAGGGCAGACCTCTTCAGGTCGGACACTGAGAATCAATTGCCACGAATAAATGCAATCAAATAAAGGCCAAACGCCACATCACCTCCGCTTCGCCCCGCTTCTCTTTTTATCAGGTCCACTGTTCCTCTTTGACCTTGGCCCCGAAGACGGCGAAGACGACTTACTCTTCTTCGCTACGGTTTTTCTCACTTTCTTTTCGTGGAACGCCCCCTTGAAAGTCGGGTCTTCTTTTTTGCGCTGGTCGTCAACTTCCCGCAGATAGGCCTGATTTTCTTCAAACGGTGTAGCAACTATCTCAACCTCCACCGGAATCTCCTCTCTCGGAATCTCCATGCGGATAATCTTCTCAATCTTTTTGATATGATACTCTTCTGCAATGCTCAGGAAAGTAATGGCCTCCCCAATCTGATGCGCTCTTCCCGTCCGCCCGATACGATGCACATAATCTTCATAGATAAGCGGCACGTCAAAATTAATCACGTGTGATACCTGCTGAATATCAATGCCTCGTGAAGCCACATCAGTAGCAACCAGCACACTTACATCACCCTCCCGGAAAGCATCCATCGAATTAATACGTGTATTCTGCCCCTTATTGGCATGAATCACCCGTATTTTGCTGAAAGGAACAATCTTTTGCACCATCGAATTATACACATAGTCAGCCACCTCTTTCGACCTCGTAAAAATCATGGCTTTCTGTACGCCCTCTACCTCAAAAAGATATTTCAGCAAATTAATCTTGGTTTGTGTATTAGGCACTTCAAACATCCGTTGTTTCACAGTCTCGGCCGTTGTAGCCTGTGGCGTTACCTCAACCCGTGTAGGATATTCCAGAAACTCCTCCGATAATTTCTCTACCTTATCAGCAAAAGTAGCCGAAAACAGCAGGTTTTGCCTTTTGCGTGGAATCACCTCCAGAATCTTCCGTATCTGAGGCATAAAACCCATATCCATCATTTTATCGGCCTCATCCAGCACCATAATCTTCAGGTCTTTTACCAGAATCTTTTCACGCAGATATAAATCCATGAATCTGCCCGGCGTGGCAACAATTATATCCACACCCTGCTCAATCGCCTCAATCTGCGTTTTGGGTCCAAGGCCGCCATAAATAGCAGTATGGCGCAAATCTGTATATTTAGCCAGTTCGGCTACTGCCTTATCAATCTGTATCACGAGTTCTCTGGTAGGGGCAAAAATAATACAACGGGGCATCTTGCCCTGTGCATATTTTATTTTCATGAGTATTGGCAAAAGATACGCAGCCGTTTTGCCAGTACCCGTCTGAGCAATACCCAGCACATCATGCCCTTTCATTATCAGCGGAATCGCCTTGTCCTGAATAGGAGTAGGCTCTGTATATCCGGCATCTGCCACGGCATTCAATAACTGACGGTTCAGCTCAAATTTTTCAAAAGAATTTTCCATATATTAGCCGAATGAGTAGATAAATCCTCTCTCATTCTTTATTAATTTAGTGCAAAATTAGGTAAATAATAAAACTTAGCCTAATCTGCAATTTTCTCCCAACCCTTTCAGTGAGATTTGTGTCATAGTTAATAAAGACCATAAACCATGCAAAAGATTCCATTACCACTAATTTTTATTATTTCCCTACTCACTAATGCCTGCTGGAAAAAGCACGACCCATCGCCTGACGATAAAATTTCCAGTATGTCAGTATCGGCAAAAAAAGCAAATAATGAAGTAACCTTATCCATAACAGCCTATACCTTCCCGAACCCTTCCGGGCCTCAGCCTACTACTTTTGATGAAGCCGAAGTATGGATTTCGGAGGAAGCCTCAGGCTACTCAAACATGAAACTGGCCTACACCACCAAAGAAAATACCCTGAAACTCGAAAATCTGAAACCCGAAAAAACCTATTACGTGGCTGTAAAAGGGACTAAAAACGGTATAAAGACAGAATTCTCAAAGGCTATCATGTTTATTACCCGTTCGCTGGAACCCGCCTCTACACTTCTCGAAACCCCCTATAATTACTACATGAAAAGCGCTGGCAACAGCCCTTATGTAGCTTATGTGGATGATAAAACAGGAGAATTGATATTACAGAACTGGCAGGATAAATCGACAAAAGTACTCTTTAAGAATACTGATAGTAAGTGGTATAACGTAAAAGGATTTTATGCACAGGGAAGCAGACTTTTTCTCGAAACAGGCAAGAGCAATAACACTGAAAGAGCCTTTGAGTACTATGATATGGCCACGCAGAAGTTTATTCCTGTTGAAATACCCGCCAATGCACGGGTATGGAATTATTCCTTTTCGTCCGACGGCACCAGATTAGCCTATACAGATTACAGTCGCCAGGGCCTGTTTATCTATGATACCAAAACCAAAGAAGACAAATTGTTTTCAAGCGAGGGCTTCTTCTATAACTTTGATTGGTCAGCCGATGATAAAAGCCTTATCTATGGCAGAACCAGACCTGCTTCAGGGCCTGCCGTGAGAGAAATTTTAAAAAGTAGTATAAGTGGTGGGGGAAAAGACGCTACCCCGATATTTGAATGGCCCTATGAAACCATGCAATGGGTGATGCTTTCACCAAAAGAAGAATACATACTATTTGGCAGCTACGTATCCAACAATGCCGATTTATGGATTTACGAAATCAAAACTCAGAAACTCTGGCAAATATCCGACGCAGCCAATTTCGGCTGGATATCAGACAAAGAGTTTTTTGTAAATAAAAATAAAGGCGAAAACGAAACCACCTACAAAACCTACAGATATACCATGCCTTGATTGGAATGAGTTTTTTTAAGGTGAAAATCTGCATGTTAACATAAACCACTATATAGTTTTGCCACAATATACACTAAGAAACACTAGGTTACACTATTTGATAAATCCTGTCCAATGGTGTAACATGGTGCATTTTGTGTACATTGGGGCATTTTTAAAAGACAATAGATTGTCATTATTTTGTAATAGCCAAAATCTCAGAATCGTATTTAGTATTAAATCTTCCCCCAAGTACTATTATATTCCAACGCTTTTTACGAGATTTATATCTTTGTTTTAAAGACCTGATTTTATGAAGAGAATACCCCTGTTAATTATTATTGCCATTACCCTGTTTAATATCTCCTGCCAGAAAAAACAAGAACCTTCGCCGGACGACAAAATATCATCTATGAGCGTATCTGCCAGAAAGGTAAATGATGAAGTTATTCTTGATATTTCCGCTTCAAAATTCACAACGACCCCTGTTCCTGTACCTGCCACTTTTGATCAGGCAGAAGTCTGGATTTCAGAAGAAGCATCCGGCTATTCAAATATGAAACTGACCACCACTACGACCGTCAGAACAGTAAAGCTCGAAAACCTGAAAGCCGATAAAACCTATTATGTAGCCGTAAAGGGCATAAAAAACGGAGTAAAGACTGAGTTTTCTAAACAAATCATGTTTAGTACACGCTCACTGAAACCCGACCAGACACTCTTCGACCTCCCGAATGGCTGGTTTATGAGTAGCTCAGATAAAAGCCCGTTTATGGCCTATGTTGATGGCGGTACCGATGAAGTAACGCTGATAAACTGGAAGGATAAATCGAAAAAAGTAATTTTTAAAAATCATGCCGGTAAAAGCTACCAGATAAAGGGTTTTTATACCGATGGAACCCGTTTGTTTCTGGAAACAACCAGAGAGCGGGAGCGTGCTTTTGACTATTACGATTTGGTCGACGGCAAAATTGTTGAAATAAAATCGCCTTTGGGTGTAAGACTCTGGAACTGTGCTTTTTCACCCAACGGATTCAGACTGGCCTATACCGAATACAATAAGCCGGGCTTTTATATCTATGATATACCTCTGGAAAACGTCAGACTGTACTCAAATGACACCTTTCATGATTTTGAGTGGACGGTCGATGGAAAAAACATCATTGAGGTAAGGAATAAAGCAAACGCTGCCGCTGATGCCCGTGAAGTAGTCAGGTGGAATCTGGCCGATAGTAAAGAGACTCCTGCAAAATTGTTTGAATGGGCCGACGCCATCCAATGGGTGTCGTTCTCTCCACAAAACGATTACGTATTATTTTCCAGCTCAGTGTCTAACAATGAAGACTTATGGATTTACGAACTGAAAACCGGAAAAACCTGGCAGATATCAGATGTGAACAGTTTCGGCTGGTTATCCGACAAAGAGTTTTTCGTAAGTGCCAACAAAACCGGAAACGAAACCACCTGGAAAACCTATAAATATACTATACCGAACTAAGAATCGGAGGGTAATGTCTTGTGTTAATTATGGTCTTTGTGGATACAGATTGTGGTAAACAAACAGTAGTACCGCCTGCCTGCTAACGACTACCATATTTATGACATAGCCATTGGCAAATATAAAATTACCGCCAGAGACCTTAGCAATGGTAGAAAACTAAAGCTGAAAATAAGATACGACGCTCAGGATTACAGCGAGTCAGCTATAGGAGTTTTTATACCTCCCTACGAACTGGCTGAG
>CALRLN020000033.1:0-20548 GCA_943368675.1 Chitinophaga pinensis
TATCTGCTCTTTGTTCTCAGCGCCTGCTGTCATCACAGCCAGCACCTGTTCAGGATTATACCCAAGTTTTTTGTTCTGGATAAACTTAAGCTGCTGAAAAAATATGACAGTACAGATAATCAGAATGATAGAAGCAGCGAATTGTATCACCACCAGCGACTGGCGGAAAAGCCCGGCTCCGGTCTTCTTGCTGATTGAGGTCTGCAAAAGGCTTTTGGGTGCAAAAGAAGACAGATAAAATGCCGGATACGAACCCGAAACAAATGTAACAAGCATAAACACTATCAATAGACCTATGCCTACCTCAGGCGTAAAAACACTGGCCAAAGATAAATTCTTATCGGCAAGCTGATTAAATAATGGTAGCGCCAGTATTAAAAATGCTAAACTCAATACCAAAGCCAGCGCAACCGTAAGCATGGTTTCGGTATAAAAACGACCTATCAACTGCCGATTCGTAGCGCCAATAGTCTTGTTGATACCTACTTCTTTAAAGCGTTTCTGCGAACGTGCCGTTGCCAGATTCATGTAATTGATACAGGCAATTATCAGAATCACCAGAGCCAGTATCAGCAATATTTTCACCTGTTTGGCGTCGCCGATTCTTTTGGTATTAGAGTTGGTAATATCTGCCGAATTTAAGTGTACATCGCCAAGCGGTTGCAGCCAAAGCGAGAACCAGCGGTCTTCTTTATTCGGAATATTCTTTTCCAGAATAGCCGTCATCTGCTTCTCTATTTTTTGCTGGCTTGCACCGGGTGTCAGCAACAAATAGGTTTCAAAACTCGAATTACTCCACACAAGCTTTTTAGAAGCCCATTCCACACTGTTGAATGACCCCATTAAATCAGCATCCAGACTAAAATTATGGGGCAAATCTTCATAAACACCTGTCACTTCAAGTGCATATTTACTACCTACTCTCAGTACTTTTCCAATCGGGTTTTCATCACCAAAATATTTTCTGGCAGTCGACTGGCTCACTACAACTTTATTAGGATCCTGCAAAGCTACTTTTGGGTTCCCCTGTAAAAATTTTATATCAAAAATCTCAAAAAATGTCCCATCTACCCAATAAAGTTTCTTCTCTGCAAATTTTTTCTCCCCTGCGTCTACAAAGGCTGTCTGCCCAAAGTCATTCAGCAGCAATCTTGCTTGCTGCACCACTTCCGGAACCTCGTTTTTCATGGTCGGGCCAACCACATTCGGAGCATTGGCCCACTTCTGGCTTTTACCATCAAAAGTAGCCGTTACGCCAACCCTGTAAATATCCTTTGCTTTTGAATGGTACTTGTCGAAAGACAATTCATCCTTTACATAGAGCATCAGCAAGAGTGACACCGTGAGCCCCAGGGCCAACCCTAACAGATTGAGCGCAGTAAAGAGTTTGCTTTTCAATAAGCTCCTCCAGGCAATTTTTAAGTAATTCTTAATCATAATTTTTATTGGTTTATGGTAAATGGAGAACGAATAATAGCGAGATTTGTAGTAGAGACAAGGCAATGCCTTGTCTTCAAACGGATTACATTTACATTTCTCTGAATTTTCTATTTTGGTCGTAAAAGACAAGGCAATGCCTTGTCTCTACAAGCTTCTATATTCCCCAATCATTCTGATTTCAAAGATTTCACCGGATTCACCAATGCTGCCGAAATAGCCTGATAGCTCACCGTTGCAATGGCAATGATAATGGCCACAAGCCCTGCCACCGGGAAAATCCACCATTCAATATCAACCCGATAGGCAAAATCTGTCAGCCAGCTATTCATGGCATACCAGGCAATCGGAGAGGCTATAACAATCGATATTAAAACCAGTTTGATAAAATCCTTTGAAAGCAAGGTAGTAATACTTCCCACCGATGCACCCAATACTTTGCGCACCCCGATTTCCTTGCGGCGTTGCTCTGCCATAAAAGCCGCCAGCGCAAATAAACCCATGCACGATATAAAAATAGATATACCCGCAAAAATCATAAATAATGCCCTTTGTTTCTGCTCAGCCTCATATTGCTTATTAAAACGCTCGTCAAGAAACTGATAGCTGAAAGGTGTATTCGGCATATAGGTTTTCCATGTTTTTTCAATACCCGCTATAGTTTTCTGAAAATCTCCCGCTGCCATATTTACCGATAACCAGCTACGCCAGCCTTTATTGATAAACATCACCATCGGAACAATTTTCTGGTGTAACGACTCAAAATGAAAATCTTTCACAACTCCTACCACTCTACCTTTCTTGCCGCCATATTCAAATGTTTCATCAATGGCATCTTCATTACTTTTCCAGCCTATTGATTTCACGGCGGCTTCGTTCAATAGATAAGCCGTTGAATCATCTGATTTAAAAGCCCTCGAAAAATCTCTGCCTGCGGCTAATTTCAACTCATAGGTAGATAAAAAATCATGGTCAATTGACAAGGCCTTTATTTCTGTACTGGTAGGCGCCAGCGAATCGCCCTTGGCTACTTTTGCCCCTTGCGAATCAAGCAATCGGCCCGTAGGTGTTCTTGATGAATGGCTTACATTCTTAACCCCCGCCTGCCGTTTCAGTTCCTGCTTGAAACTCTCAAAATCAACCGAACTATCATTACCGACCCTCATCACTACTACCTGATCTTTTTTATACCCGGCATCCTGATTGAGCATAAAACTCAACTGCTTATAAATAATACCCGTACTGATAATCAGAATACAGGCAATAGAGAATTGCATAACCACCAGCACCTGGCGCAGGCGGCCGTTCTTCATGGCATTCTTAATTTTCCCTTTCAATACTTCTACCGGCTGAAAGGCTGTCAGGAAGAATGCCGGATAGCTTCCGGCTAAAATTCCAGTAAAGAAAATAATGCCTATAATTAATAAAATGAATTGATAGTCAACTAAATTACTGAAAACCAACGACTTATTGGTAAAATCATTTAATACCGGAATCAAAAAAACAGTTGCTACCAGAGCAATAATTAAAGAGATAATTGTCAATAGCAAAGACTCGCTTAAAAACTGCCCTACCAGTTGTGAGCGTATTGCTCCAACTACTTTACGAAGCCCCACCTCTTTGGCTCTGCCTGCCGAACGCGCCGTTGCCAGATTCATATAATTGATACAGGCAATCAGCAGGATAAAGAACGCAATGGCCGAAAAAGTATATACGTACTTTATGTTGCCATTTGCCTCATGCTCCGAATCCAGATGAGAATACAGATGTATATCAGTTAATTTCTGGAAAGTCAGGTCTGAATATTGGGAGCCTTTTCTGCCATCATACACGGGCAGATGCTGGTCAAGAAAAGGTTTTATTCTCTTTTCTATTCTTGACATATCATAGCCTCTGGGCATTAAGAAATAGGTGGCAAAATTATTACCGCCCCAATCGTTGTTCAGGTTATCTTTACCATAAATCCTGTCGTCATTAAGCGTACTCATCGACATCAGAAAATCAGCATGAAAATGCGATTGCGTTGGCAGTGGCTCATATACACCCGATACCGTCAGCGCATACTTGCCATCTATTTTTAGCTGCTTGCCAATGGGGTCTTCATTATTAAAATACTTCTCTGCCATAGGCTTTGATATAGCAACAGTAAACGGACTCGCCAAAACCTTTTCGGCATTACCCGAAAGCAGATTGATAGAAAACACCTTTAGCAGATTCGCCTCAGCAAAATACATGCGTGGTTCCTGATATTTTTTCTCAGGATTCTCCGGTCGTTGCACCACAGCCTGCGCACCGAATAATCGTGTAATCTGCTCTGCCTCCGAAAAATCGCTCACGAAATGCTGCATAAAAGCAGGGGCTACATGCCCTAAATGCAAACTAACTGTACCGTCATTTGATTTAAAAATGCGGGTAACACGATAAATGCGGTCAGCATTTTTGTTGAACCTGTCATAACTCAATTCATCTTTTACATACAGACCAATCAACAAAAAGCAGGTGATGCCAATAGCGAGGCCTGCAATATTGATAAAAGTGAAGCCCTTATGCTTCGACAGATTTCTGAATGCGATTTTTAAGTAATTGCGTATCATAATTTTTATTGGTTAAAGGAGACAGGAACAAGGAGAAAGGGAAAATATCTTGCGACCACTTTCTCCTTTCTTCCGTCTTCATTCTCCATATTACTCAATTTTCAAACTCTTCACCGGGTTGAGTCTCGCTGCTTTCAATGTCTGGAAGCCCACCAGTAGAGCAACCATTGCGATAAAAGCAAGCCCGACAAAGGCAAAGGTAAGCCAGCTTATTTCTATGCGATACGCATAATTCTGTAACCAGCTATTCATGCTCATAACCGCCAGCGGAAAGGCAATCAGTATAGCCAATGCCACCACGATAAGAAACTCTTTCATAAACAGAAAAACAATGCTGATACCCGAGGCACCCAGCACTTTGCGGATACCCACTTCTTTGGTTCTTCTCACAACGTTCAGAGAAACCATACCTAAAATACCCAGTAGCACTATCACAATGGCAAGGCTGGTAGCCACTTCTGCCGCCTGTTTCAATTGCACCTCCGACTGGTACATTTTCTGCAATGTCTCATCCATGAAAGTATATTCAAAAGGTGCATCAGGCAATAATTCTCTCCATTTACTTTCAATGTTCTTCATGGCATCACCCAGATTCGTCGGGTTCAGCCTGAACGACAGGTAACGGTAAAACGGATTATCTTTTACCTGCATAAAAGCAATTGGTTCGATGGCTTTATGCATAGATTTAAAATGAAAGTCTTTCGTTGCACCAACAATCGTAAATATATTATCAGTACCATGCATTCTTATCTGCTGGCCCATCGCTTCCTGCGTATTCTTAAAACCTAAAGCCTTCACGGCGGCTTCGTTCAACACAATTCTGGAAGCCTGAAATGTACCTTTGCTTGCATGAAAGTATTGTCCTGCCGCCATAGGTATCTGGTAAGTTTCCGCAAATTTTTCGTCTGTTACCAGTGTCGGTGCATAAATCGCCTGTGTCGAGTCCTGTCCTGTTCTGTAAAGGGCGCTGCTGAATCCCGTCGCACCGTCGGGTATATCCCACGATACACTCCCTTCTTTTATTTCTTTCAGTTGGGTTATTTCGTTACGAACGGTCTCCATTTTCTCTACTCCTTTGAGCGACCAGTCACGAGGAACCCTAAGTGAGAAAACAGCCTCTTTATTATAACCCAGATTCTTATTGAAGAAATAACTCACCTGTTCAGAAATAACTGAGGCCCCGCCAAAAACAAACAAGGCCACCGTAAACTGAGAAGCCAGAAGCACCCGCCTGAACATCACATTCTCTTTCACCGATTTCAACTTACCTTTCATCGAATCAACCGATGGCAGATTTGCCAATACCAATGCCGGATAAAGACCGCTTAACACCCCGATAAACAGACTTGAAGCAATAGCCACCAGATAAAAATAAGGCGACACCCCAAATAAAGAAATAATTTCTTTGCGGAGAATCTGAGAGAAATACGGCCTGAACAACTGATAGAATATTAGCGAAACCACCAGACTAAATAAGCTAATGATAACCGACTCTGTCAGAAACTGTAACAACACCTGCCGTTTCATACCGCCAAGCACTTTTCTGACGCCTATCTCTTTAAGCCTTGATGACGAACTACCTATCGAGATATTCACAAAATTTACCACCGCCATCAGCAGGATAAACAAGGCCACTATTCCTAATGTCAGAATCATTTTTCTTACCATGCCATTGCCTATATCCAGATGTAACTCTTTTAATGGTTTCAGGTAAGGATGCAGGTTTTTGCTGATTTCTGCCGAGGCATTGTCAGCAATTAATTGCCGCATGGGTTTTTCTAAGTCCTCTTTGCTTACCCCTTTCTTTAATTCAACATAAGTAACGATATAAGCATTATTCCACAAATCATATCCACTACGGCCCAGAAAGCCCGCACTATTAAATGATATTAGCACCGGAAGCTTATTAAACTGAGTAACAAGGTTCGTAACCGAATTAAATGGTATCTCGCCCATCACCCCTGTAATCATAAAATCTCTTTTTTCGCCAGTAAATGCCTCTATCCTCAGCGTTTTACCCACCACATCGGTTCTACCGAAATATTTAATAGCCTGCGCTGTCGAAATAACCATCGTATTCGGTTCATTAAGGGCCGTTTTCGGATCACCCTGTATAAGCGGGAAACCATACATCATCAGCATGGTCGAGTCTGTCAACTGAACATCCTCTCTGAAAACCTTATCTCCCTTCGAGATTATCGTCGTTACGGCATCAAAGCTATGATAGTTTTCAACAAGGGTCGGATAATGCTCTTTCAATGCTTTCCCTATAGGCCCCAGCGAAGTAATCTCGCTCCCCATATTCTCTTTGTCCCACTTACTCTGAATCATGTATTGATTTTCCAGATTGCGCAGCTCACTGTTCACCCGCAATTCACCCCATACATAGCTGCCAATAAGCAAAGCAAAGGTGATTCCGACGGATAAGCCGAAAACCGTAACCGACGTATAAAACTTGCGCTTCATGAGGTTACGCCAGGATATTTTCCAGTAGTTTTTTAACATAATTTTGAAATTTTGATGATTAAAATCGGAAGTTACACCTCCGGCTAATCATTCTCATTTCATTTAAGTTAATTTAACAGTTCCTACTCCACCTTCAAACTCTCAACAGGATTATTACCCGCAGCCTGATAAGTCTTCAAACCAATAGTCAATAAAGCAATCAGAAAAATCAATCCGAAACTACCAATCAGTAATCCGGCATTTACACCAGGATTAAAAGTAAAAATATTCAATACAATTACACTGCATAAATAGCTTACCGGAAAGGCTATAAAAGCCGCAATCAGCAATAGCTTCAAGAAGCTCCACGAAAGCAAACGTACTACCTCCTCTGCGCTCGCCCCTAATACTTTACGGATACCAATCTCCTTATATCTTTTCTCGGTACTATACGTAACCATTCCCAGCAAGCCCATAATGGCAATCACAAAACCCACCAAAGTAGTAAGCCCCGAAAACTTCATATCTTCACCCGGGAAGTAGCGGTCATATAGTTCTTTCTCATACCACGAATACACCATCGCATCATACGGATGATAGCGCTTCCATATTTGCTCAACAGATGCCAGAATTGCAGATTTATCAGCCGTATTAGTCGTTTTTACAGATAATAAATGAAACTGCTTCGGATTATACTGAAAAACCGCAGGAGTTACAGCAAACTCATAATTAGCAAAACAAAAATCTTTTATTACACCCGCCACCAGCACCTCTGTTTCGTTATTCAGCAAAACCATTTTTCCGATGGCTTCCTGCGGCGTGCCAAGGTGTAGGATTCTAACAGCCTTTTCATTCAGTAATACAAAATTCCCGGTTGAATCCACAGCAGCATCCGGTAAATTTTTACCTGCTACCAATGTCAGCTTCATATTATCAATAAATTTATTATCTACCGAAAAATAATGGGTTGCTGTATTTTCATCCGTCTTTTTAGCTTTTATGGCATACTGGCTTGCACCACCTCCAAATGCATCTGAGGTCAAACCAACCCTATCCACTCCAGATAATTGAGAAAGCTCGTTTTTCAGCAATTTATAGTCGCTGCCTGCCAGCGTAATATTCAGGATATTCTTACGGTTAAAATTCTCGTTTTCTGTAGCCATGTATTCAAACTGGCTAAACATGGTCACATTCAATGCCATGTACACAAGGGTTACTACAAACTGTATCACTATCAGGCTTTTGCGTAAACTGATTTTCCCGAAAGTGCCGGGGCCGAGCTCTCCTTTAAGTATCATTGCAGGCTGAAAGGCAGATAAAATACGGGCAGGGAATACCCCGGCAATAATGCCTGTCAATAAGGTAAAACCTCCAAAAACACCCCACATCAGAAATTTATCATCTACCTCCCATACAATCCATGAGAGATGAATGTACTGTTTAATAGTAGTGAAACTCAGCCAGGCTATCAATAAAGCAAAGAATGCCAGCACAACTGCTTCAATCAGAAACTGACTGACCAACTGCCCGCGCACAGCACCCGAAACTTTTCTGACACCTACTTCTCTGGCCCTGCTTAACGAACGGGCTAAGGTAAGATTGGTATAATTAAAACCAGCCAGCACAATAATAATCAGCGCCATCAGGAAATTGACCGATACACTGAATACATCATCTACATAGGCGTTTTTCTCTAATTTCTCAAAATCAGGCGAAATATCTTTCAATGTCTGCCGACGGTACGCCTGGTCAGCCTTGCCAAAATCAATCTCTTTTTTATTCTCTTTTGCTACCGAACCCAGGGCACGGTCAAGCGTGGCCGGGGCTGTATTTTTGTTGAGCAATACAAAAGTATAAGTATCTAATTCTGACCAGTTTTTCAGGTCATGTTTCTCTTTGTTCAGGTTAGTATAAGTAGCCATCGATACCATCAGATCACTTCTGAAATGCGTACCTCTGTATTTGTAAGGCTTCAAAACCCCTGTAATCGTAAACACGCCAAAATCGTGGTGAGTAATGGTTTTACCAACCGGATTAGTCGTACCAAAAAACTTCACTGCTGTTTCGTGGTTTAATACGACTGTATTAGGTGCTACCGGATATGACCCCTTCTCTAGCGGGAAACCGAAAATATCAAAAAACGAAGGGTCAACATAAATCCCGTTCACCCGTATCGTCTTCATACGGTTATTCATTTCGCCCGAAAAAAAGCGAATGACCCTTGCCGATTTCTCTACAAACCCATAATCATTTTTCAATTTTTCGGCCAGTAAAAAAGGCGATGTAGCATACGAAAGCTCCTTGCCCTTTTCATCTTTAAAATCTGTCAGAATCCTATAGGTTCTTTCTGGATACGGATGAAAATTATCAAATTCAAAAACATTCTGAATCTGCATGAGGCCAATCAACCCAAAGGTCATAGCCAGGCCTAGTCCAACAATATTGATGAACGAGAAAAGCTTGTTTTTCCACAGGCTTCTGAATGCGATTTTGAAGTAGTTTTTTAGCATGGGGGAAAGAGGATAGGGCATAGAAATAAGCTACTCCACCTTTTAAATTTTACATTTTTCTGTTTTACATTTCTATGTTTCAAAGAAGAACCTCCTCATTTGCTTCTTTTTCCTTATTCCGACCTCAACGATTTTATCGGATTCACCATCGCAGCCTTGATAGCCTGATAGCTAACCGTTAGCCAGGCAACAACAATTGAGCCCCCGATGGCTAATAAAAATATACCTGCGCCTAAATCTATTTTATACTCAAATTTTTTCAGCCATTCGCTCATAAAATAATAGCCTACCGGAGCAGCAATTAAAAAAGCCACCCCAATCAGCAGAGTAAATTCTTTTGAAAACAAATACACGATATGCGCCACAGAAGCCCCCAGAGTCTTGCGGATACCTACTTCTTTGGTACGTTGCACAGCCATGAATGATACTAAGCCATAAAGCCCCAGACATGAGATGAAAATGGCAATACCTGCAAACATTTCATAGAGTGTAGATAATTGTTTTTCCTGCTGATAAAAATTGGCAATACTTTTATCTAAAAACTCATATTCATAGATATAGCTCGGGAAAAGCTTCGTCCAGATTTTTTCTACCGATGCCAGGCCGCTCTGCATATTCTGTGCCTGTAATTTCACACCCATCGTTCCGAAGAAATTCTTATTACTGGCTATGACAATAGGCGGAATGGCCCCATGCAATGATGTAGCATGAAAATCTTTAATCACTCCCACGATTGGTGCTTTCATTTTTCCACCCCAGAAATTAATCTCTTTACCCAGCACATCTTCCGGTTTTTTAGCCCCGAGTTTCTTTACCATTGTTTCATTCACTACATAGCCCTGAACCGTATCACTCGGTGAGTATGCTTTACCTGCTATAAACTTCAGATTAAAAGTTTTAAAATAATCGGCATCTGCCCAGTTAAGAAAAGCAGAAAAATCAGTAGTTTTCGGGCGGTGATCATATTGAAAATCGCTATTCCACCCGTTCTCATCTGCCGGTAATCTGAAAGCTATACTTACGTTCTTAATACCCGTTTGTTGTAATATCTGCGTTTTAAGCAAATCATACTTGGTCTGGCCAAGACTATCATTAGGAATGGGTACTCTTATAACCGCTTCTTTATCAAATCCCATTGAGGCATTCTGGAAATAATTCATCTGACTAACCACCACCAAAGTGGCTATAATCAGGAATTGCGCAATCACAAATTGAGATACCACAAGGCCACGTCTGAGAGATATACCTCCCATAGATTTTGCCGTTACCTTGCTTTTCAATGCCAGAATCGGATTAAAACCCGAAATAACCATTGCAGGATAAAAGCCCGAAAGGAAAATAACCACAATAGACACAGCCAATAGAAACAGCAGCAACACCGGGTTATTAATAAACGAGAGGCTCAAAGAAAAGCCAAGCAACTTATTCAGGAAAGGTAAGGCAATCTGAGCCAGTAAAATTGCCAATACGACCGACATTATGGTAATTAAAGTACTCTCACCCAGAAACTGGCTTCTTAATTGTGCCTTGTTGCTTCCCAATGCTTTTCTCACACCAACTTCTTTTGAGCGGTTTACAGCCTGTGCGGTAGCCAGATTAATAAAATTCACACATGCTACCAATAGTAAAAATGCCCCGATTATCTCCAGCACCCAGATCATCTCAGTACTTATTGTATGGCCTGCAAAATTGCCAAAACGGCTATCATAATGAGATTCACTAAGCGGACGGATAAAATTGCGCACTCGACTCTGCTGCTCTGGGGATTTATGTTTTTTATCAAAAGCAGGCATTAAGGCGTTAAATTGTTTCTCCGTCATTTTTGGAGGAAGCAGAATAAAGCAATTCCAGCTACCTGATACACTCTCCCAATCATCGGCATTACCTTTATTATCTATCAGAAAATTCTTATACGACAATACTATTTTGAGAGGGAAATCGGTATTCTTAGGTACATTTTTTAAAACACCTGTAATTCGGTAGGGTTCAGTCTGATTATCTCTGGTAATCGTTTTTCCGATGGCGCTTTTCCAGTCACCAAAAAACTTCTCAGCCATTTCCTGTGTCAGAATCGCCGTATAAGGCTCCGAAAGCATCGTTTTCGGGTTTCCCGAAAGCAATGGAAAATCAAAGATTTCAAAGAATTCCGGTTCGGCATAAAACATGCCTCCTTCATCCTTAAATTTCTTCTCTATGGTTTTACATCTAGTATCGTAGATATTTATCTGGCTACCTGTTGCGGCTATCCCTGCAACTTTCTCCAGTTGCGGATAATCAGTTCTCAGAGCCAAAGGTACAGGCATAGGAGCCCCCCTACCATAACTGATGCCGCCATAATGAAACTCAGAAACTACCTGATGAATCCTGTCTTTTTTGCTATGGAAATTATCAAAACTCAATTCAAACTGCACAATCAAGAAGATCAGCAGACAAGCAGCTATACCAACCGCTAAACCAATAGCATTGATAAAGGCGTAGCTCTTATTGCGAAGCAGGCTACGAAAAGCGATTTTTAAATAGTTACGAATCATAATTTTGTAAGGCTTAGGGCAGAGGGGTAAGGACAAGGGGCAAAACTCCATGCCCAATGTCCCTTGCCCTCTGCTATTCTGTTTTCAACGATTTCACCGGATTCATCAATGCTGCTCTGATTGACTGATAGCTTACTGTCAGAAGGGCAATGATTACTAAAACCACGCCTGAGATGGCAAAAATCCACCAGCTCAAATCAGTACGATTGGCAAAGTCCTGTAACCATTTCTGCATGGCATACCAGGCTATCGGTGTGGCTATTACAAAGGCAATGCCCACCATTTTCAGAAAATCAACCGAAATAAGATTCACAATACTACTAATGCTGGCTCCTAATACTTTTCGGATGCCTATTTCTTTGGTACGCTGCTCAATAATCATCAGTGCTATGGCAAATAAGCCCATACAAGACAGCATAATGGCTATACCCGCTGCAAGGCTGAAAATCTGCGAGAGACGCTCTTCCTTGTTAAACCAGCGGTCAACATTTTCGTTGATAAACGAGCCTTTAAATTCTTCGTTAGGTGCTAATTTCTTCCAGGTGCTTTTCACCACCTCCATAGCCTCAGCCAGATTCTGATTCCCGGTTCTTATCAGCACATAATTAACTTTACCTTTGGGCGCCATTTCGAGCGTAATGGTGCGGTTCTCTCTGCGCAAAGAATATAAATTGAAATCGGCAATCACGCCAATAATTTTTTGCTTACCAACTGACGAATCAGGCATGAGAAACTTATCTACCCCATGCTTTTCGCCCATTTGTTTCAGCATACTCTCGGTTACAATTAATGCCGTAGAATCTGTGCCGAATGAAGGGCTGAAGTCTCGACCTTCAATGGTTTTGATACCCATCGTTTTTATGAAATCATAATCTACCTGTACCCAGTCTGTCAATATACTTTTTGAATTTTTAGTGTCGCTTGCATTCGGATAGTAATCAAACCCGTAGGTGCTTCTCGAAGAACTTCCGTCTAACCCATTACCAAAGTTTATTCTTGAACCGGATACAGACTCAATGCCCGGATATTTTGATAATTCATTACGGAATTGCTGCACAGCCGTTCTGCTATTTAATGCATTGCCGATTGGCACACTAATCACCTGCTCTTTGTTGTAGCCCAGCGGCTTGCTTCTCAGGTATTTTAATTGTGTGAAAATGACCATTGTGCAACTGATAAGCAAACAGGAAATAGAAAACTGAACAATGATTAACGAGTTGCGTAATACGCCGGGCTTTTTTCTGGTTAGTTTCCCTTTCAATACCTGTACAATATTGAAACGCGAAGAAACAAATGCCGGATACCCCCCGGCAATGAGCGTAATCAGAATAAAGCTTATAAGAGAAATCAAAAGGTTATCCCTAATCAGGAAATTCTCAATAGACAGGCTCGAATCAAATAATTTATTGAATTGTGGCAGAAAAGCATAAGCCATACCCAAACCAGCAACTAGAGCAACTACACAAACCATAAATGCCTCGCCCCAGCCTTGCAGGAACAACTGCCCTTTATTAGCACCTAATGACTTACGTACACCTACTTCTTTAGCTTGTGTGAATGATTTAGCGATGGTCAGGTTAATAAAATTAATAGAGGCAATTAACACAATCAATAAGGCAATGGTCAATAAAGTATAAACATAACTTTTGCTCAAGCCACTTCCCCAACCTGTAATTTCATCGAAATGAACCTCCTTCAGAGGCATCATTAACAAGCTAAGGTATTGGCCTCTTGCATTTTTTAAGCGTCCTGCTTTTTTCGCATCTTCTTCTGAGGTCTTCATGTATTTATTGACTAAAGACTCAAAACGTTTTTCGGCAGAGGCTTGCGTGGTGTTAGCGGCTAGTTTCACAAAAACCTGATGATGCTGACTTGTCCATGCACTTTTCAGCGCCTCATAATTACTATGATTCTCGGTCCGTATTAAGGCATCATATTGAACAGTAGAATTTTTCGGATTATCGTCAATAATACCAGTAACAATAAATGGTGTCTTTACATCCGAAATCTCCATCAGCAATTGTTTGCCTATGGCCTCTCCTTTACCGAATATATTCTCTGCTGTAGTCTTGCTGATAACAATACCGTTTTTATCTGCCAAAGCCGAATTGGCATTTCCTTTCAATAGTGGAAAAGAAAATACTTTAAAGAAATCGGCATCAACTGTCCGTATTGTTTTTTCAAACTTCTTCCCCTGATAGATTATTGCTCCGCCAGCCCAGTTAATGCGGGTAACGGCTTCAATTTCAGGATATTCTGCTTTCAGCACAGGCGTAAGCGGATATGCCATGGCTGCACTGTACTCTTGTTTCCCGGCTTTATCTGCTGTATTAAAATACAAACAATACACCCGGTCAGCGTCTTTATGAAAGGTATCATAAGAAAATTCGTAAGAGGCAGTAAGGTAAAGCAAAATACTGCTACCAAATGCCACAGCCAGGCCAATGATATTAATAGCTGTATGCGCCTTGTTTTTCCAAAGCTTACGGAATGCGATTTTTAGATAGTTCTTGATCATATTAATTATGGCTATGGGCATGGGGCAGAGGGCTTGGGGATGAGGTTCTAAACCCATGCCCTCTGCCCTGCACCCCCTGCTATTCTGATTTAAGTGACCTTACCGGATTCATTAATGCTGCTCTGATGGATTGATAACTTACAGTAAACAGGGCTATCAACAAGGCAACCATACCTGCCAGACCGAAAACCCACCAGGTAATATCAGTACGATACTCAAAGTCCTGCACCCATTTATCCATCAGATAATACGCCAGTGGCGTAGCAATGAGAATGGCAATCAGTACAAGCACTACAAACTCTTTCGATAACAAGGCTACCAGATTCGGCACGCTTGCTCCCAATACTTTACGGATACCAATCTCTTTGGTACGTTGTGCCATCATCATCAATGCAATGGCAAACAAGCCCATACACGAAAGTATGATAGTCAGCGCGGCTGCACTCATCACAATCTGTGAGAATCGTTCTTCTTTCTTATATTGATTTTCGGTGTTCTCATCCAGAAACGATGGCATGTATTCAGATTTCGGCGCTATCTCTTTATAAGCAGCACCAATCAGGTCAATGGTTGTTTTAGGTGCTTCAGGTGTCAGTTTTACGAAAATGTAATTGATTCCAAAATCGCCCTGATACAGATAAGTGATGGCTTCAATTTTCTTTTTTAACGATTCAAAATGATAGTCTTTTACTACGCCGACGATAGTTTTACCGATGCTGTCACCTAAAGCGACTTTTTTACCGATAGGGTCTTTATAACCCATTTGTTTAACCATAGTCTCATTTACCACGCAAGACCGCTCTTTATCTGACGGGAACTCAGGCGATAAATCTCTTCCGGCTACCAATGTCAGACCCAATGTCTTTACGTAATCGTAATCTATACTCAGACCGTTGGTTGAGTAGGTTTTACCCTCCATTTCAAAACTATATACCGATTTAGAGCCTGAACCATCTTTACCTCTGCCGATATTTATATCTGAGCCTGAAAGGCTTACAATCTGTGATACATTGGCCAGTTTATTGCGCATGAAATCTAATACCTTGCTCCCTTTTACTTCGTTCCCGACAGGAATACTGATTACGTGTGTTTTATCAAAACCCAGGGGTTTGTTGCGGAGGTAGTCTATCTGTTTCCATATTATAAGCGTGCAACTGATTAACAGAATAGCAATACTGAATTGGGCCACAATCAGGGCGCTTCTGATGCCACCTGACCTGGAACTTACTTTTATTTTTCCTTTAAGGACTTCTACTGTGTTGAATTTAGCTACAGCAAAGGCAGGATACCCCCCTGCAATTAGGGTAATAATTAAAAAACTGATGAGTAGTAAGATGCCTACTATGGGATTCTGCAGGTTTTCGAATGTCAGACTGCTTCTGAATAAGGCATTGTATTGCGGCATTAATGAGGTAGCCAGAAGGCAGCCGATTCCGAATGCCATGATACATATAATCAGGGCCTCGCCCCAGAACTGACCCACAATCTGACTTTTCAAAGCACCCAGGGCCTTTCTCATGCCTACTTCTTTGGCGCGTGTCATTGAGCGAGCAATAGACAGGTTTATAAAATTGATACAGGCAATCAATAAAATCAGGGCACTGATAACCAACAGCATGTATGGATAAGTAATATCTACCGAGCGCCCACCAGCAATTTGCGGATTAAAGTGCATTTCGGGTAATGGCAATAAACGAAGGCTTCGCACTTCTCCTCTTTCATCGGGCTTTGCCCCGTCTTTTTGCATTTGTTCAATATCAGCCTTATAGTATTTCTCTGTAAATGATTTCAGGCGTCTTTCAAAACTCAGATAATCAACCTTATCGGCTAACTGAACATATACATAATGATAATCGGAGTTCCATTTGTCTTTTGAGTCCTGATACTCCGGATTATTCTCAAAGCGTAGCAACATATCATTTTCAATCGACGAGTTTTTAGGCGCGTTCTCCATTATTCCGGTTACCACAAAACTTTCAATTCTCCCTCCGAAATTCAGATTGATAGTCTTGCCAACCGGATCTGCCTTATCAAATATTTTCTGGGCTGTCTCCTCATTCAGAACCACACTCTTCAGGTCTTTCAGTGCATCGGCATTCCCCTTCAGCATTTTAAATGAAAACATCTTCAGGAAATCAGCATCTACATAGTTTAAGTCCGAATTAATTGTCTTTTCGCCCAGCATAATCTGTGCGCCACCATCCACAATGCGTGAAGTGTACTTTATTTCAGCATTAAACTCACTTTTCAGTGCCGGGGCAAACGGCGTAGACATATTTGAGCGATACTTAACTGCATCCGGACTATTAATTTTGAAGTAGGTTCTGAAAATGCGCTCTTTGTTAGCCTGAAAATCATCAAAGGTAAACTCAAAGTAAGCCGTCAGAAACAACAATATGGCACAACCGAAAGCAATCGACAGGCCTATAATATTGATAGAAGTATAAGATTTATTCTTCCAGAGGTTACGAAGGGCTATTTTGAAATAATTCTTTAGCATAGTTTTTCATAATTTAGAAATGAGAACGAGCAAGTCTGGAGTATGGAAACAGCAAATGAAGCTTACCATGATTATTGTCATAATAAGCCCATTTAGCGGCGTTTCATTTTTTAATAAAACTTTCTTCCTGATAGGACATCAGGAAATATCTTTTACTATACGTGGAAGTTCTCTGTTACTACTTTACCATCAAAAAGATTGATGATTCTGTGTGAGAAACCTGCATCATACGGTGAGTGAGTAACCATGATAATGGTGGTTCCTTCGTTGTTCAGTTCCTGAAGCAATTTCATTACTTCTTCGCCATTGGTAGAGTCAAGGTTACCGGTAGGCTCATCGGCAAGAATCAACTTAGGTTTTGCTACAACCGCACGGGCAATAGCCACACGTTGTTGCTGACCACCCGATAATTGTTGCGGGAAGTGATTGCGACGGTGCATGATGTTCATTCTCTCCAATACTGTTTCAACCTTTTTCTTACGCTCGGTAGCCGGGGTTTTCAGGTATAAAAGAGGAAGCTCAACGTTTTCAAAAACTGTTAGTTCGTCAATCAGGTTGAAGCTCTGGAAAATGAAACCGATATTACCCTTACGATGTGAAGCACGTTCTCTTTCGGTCAATTTGGCTACTTCGACACCATAGAAATCATAGCTTCCTTCAGAAGGGTTATCAAGCAGACCCATGATATTGAGCAGCGTTGATTTACCACAACCTGATGGACCCATGATGGCAACGAATTCACCATCTTTGATATTCATGTCAATACCATTCAGGGCGGTAGTTTCTACCTCTTCGGTAGTGAACACTTTTTGAAGATTAGTTACTTTTATCATAATTTTTGTTTGAAGGTTTGTATTTATGGAGAAATGAAAAAGGAAAAAGGAAAATGTATTTTAATCCTCTCTACCCTGCTTTCTTCTTTAGTTATAAAATATTTTTAGATATATAAGCAAGCAAAATTAACTGAGAATACTATTAAAAAAATAACAACTAAAAATTGTATCCTATAGCATCATTTCCTGTTTGAGCACAATTAAAAATCGTGAAAAAATTTATCTTAAAAGGTAAGTATCATCAGATTTTTAATTGTGTGAGTTTAAATGATGCCTGCTTTTTTGGTTACTTTTTTTCAGGTAAAAAAAGTAACTGCCTTCCAAATAAAGAAATAAAGGAAAAATTATAGTTAAGCATAACAAAACTTATTATCAATTAAAACTTTCCTTGTACTTAATGATAGTTAACAAGGAGAAAGGAATCAAATCCTTTCTCCAAAAAAACACTTATTTCAATTGCAGTACCTCATTGTCTCCAAAATTCTCGTATGATGACGTAATCACCTGATCTCCAACTTCCAATCCTTCCAATACCTCAAAGTATTCAGGGTTTTTACGGCCCAATGTAATTTTGCGTTTTACAGCTTTGCTGCCAGACTTGTCTACTACATACACCCAGTTTCCACCTGTATCAGAGAAGAACCCACCTACCGGTAAAAGTACGGCTTTCGTAGCCTTTCCTAACTCTAAACGAATAGGAGAAGACTGACCTCTTTTGATACCTTCAGGCACGCTTTTGGCAAAAACCATATCTACCTGGAATCGTCCGTTACGAATTTCGGGATAAATTTTGGTAATTTCCAGAGGATACTCTTTTCCGTTAAATTCAAAGGTACCACCTAAGCCCGTAAAAATACGTCCGTTATAGTGTTCATCTATATCTACACGTAGCTTAAAACCATCAAGGTCGTCAATCTGACCAATGTTTTGCCCCTGGCTGATGTTCGAACCTACCTCAACATCAATTGATGATAACAAACCGGAAACCGGGGCTTTTACCACAAGATTTTCAAGGGTTTCTCGCCACAATTGTACGTTTCTCTGCGTGCGCTCCAGCGTGCCTTCCAGTTGTTTAATCTGCATGGCTGCGTTTTCTTCCTGGTATCTTTGTGACTCCAGATCAATTTCTTTCTGACTTACCAGTTTTTCGTAATCACGTTTTGCTTTCAGATAATCAGCTTCCGGAATCACCTTGTCATTATACAATTTCTTGTTTCTCTCGTATAAATCCTTCGCCTGGTCAGTCAGGAAGTCAAGGTCTGACATATTCTTACGAATCGTAAATTTCTCTACTTTCAGGCGTTGGCGTGTGTTCTGTAAATCGTTCACCAATCGGCTTGCTTCTGTTTCTGACTGTAAGAAATTAAGTTTTAAGTTCTGATTCTCTAATTTTAATATTGTCTGTCCTTGTTTCACTATATTTCCACCATCTACTACCTTTTCTTTCACATATCCACCTACGATGGCATCCAAGCGAATAATTCTCAAAGGCATTACCACTCCTGTAACTACGATAAACTCATCAAAAGTGCCATTAGTTACCTGTGAAATAGTCATTTTATCTTTTTCGGCATTCAGTGTAGAGCGTCTGTCCGCAAAAAGCAGGCTGTAAGCTGCAAATGAGGCAAATAGTACGCCACCGACCGTTAATAAGATTCGTTGTCTACTCCAGAATTTCTTTTTTATCTGCTTGTCCATTGTAATTTTTTTAATTGCTAATCCAATTCGTGTTTAGGCAAATTGTCTCTGTTACTGATTGTTAATTAAGTCTAAAAATAAGATTTAAATCTGTTCAATCATAATTCATAATGTGTGCCAAATATTTTAAAATATTGATTATCAGATATTTACGAAATAAATTGATTTGAAAATTGTCCGTTTTCGGACAACACTTGTACGCTCACGGACGAATAATCACTGGAGCACATTTTTTAGAAAAAAATTAAACTGTTTATTATCAATTAGTTATCTTAGCTTTCGGAAATTTCTCTTTTGAAAGGAATAATTTTTGTCGTAAAATGCGTAGAAAACGCTTTTAAAAGGATTTTAAAAATCTGAACCTGAATTATGTCGAAACTTTTGATTATTGATGATGATGTAGATGTATTAAGTGCAGCTAAGTTATTTTTGAAAAGACATTTTGGTCAAGTAGATATAGAGAAGAATCCCGAACGGATTCCCTTTTTGGTTTCCAACGGAAACTATGATGTGATATTGCTTGATATGAATTTCACACGTGACGTAAATACAGGTAAGGAAGGCTTCGAATGGCTCGACCGCATTTTAGATATTGACCCGCAAGCCTCTGTGGTGCTGTTTACTGCCTATGGAGATGTGGAAATGGCCGTTCATGCCATCAAAGTTGGTGCATCAGACTTTGTGCTGAAACCCTGGGAAAATGGGAAACTACTGGCTACCATGCAATCGGCCCTCGAAATAAGGGAACAGCGCACAGGTAAAGCACCGTCTGTCAAGCGAAAATCAGAAAGCAAGGTCGAAATCATCGGTAAGAGCCCCGCTATGATGAAAATCTATGAGACCATAGACAGAGTAGCTGCTACAGATGCCAATATTCTGATATTAGGAGAAAACGGTACAGGAAAAGACCTGATAGCAAGGGCTATCCATGAGAAATCTGACCGGGCAGATAAACCATTTGTCCATGCTGATTTAGGCTCAATCTCCGAAACCCTGTTTGAAAGCGAACTTTTCGGCCATGTGAAAGGAGCCTTTACTGATGCCCGCGAAGACCGCATCGGTCGTTTTGAAGAAGCCCATGAAGGGACCATCTTTTTAGATGAGATAGGCAATATTCCTTTACCTCTCCAGGCAAAATTATTGACAGTACTCCAGAACAGAAGCGTAACAAAGGTGGGCTCAGGCAAAGCCAAAAATATAGATGTGCGCCTGATATGCGCTACCAACGAGCCTATCCATGCACGGGTGGCTCAACGCACTTTCCGTCAGGATTTACTGTATCGTATCAATACTATCGAAGTAAAGCTACCGCCTTTGCGTGAGCGACTTGAAGATATTGTACCACTGGCAGAGCATTTTCTTAAAATTTACCGCAAAAAATACAATCGGCCTGTTAGTTCAATCAGTGCGGCTCTTATCAAGCAATTGCAACGCTACCAATGGGCTGGTAACGTGCGCGAGCTGCAACACGCCATAGAGCGT
>CALRLN020000034.1:0-20489 GCA_943368675.1 Chitinophaga pinensis
CGTAATAAAAACTTATGCCATACATAACTTAATAAGGTCAAAAGACCATTTTATTACGAATAATGCAAAAATAGCATATTTATTGCTAACAATTTCCTTCAATAAAGGTATTGCCTCGCCTGTTATTTGTAAAATAACAGCAGGCATCAGTTAAATTGAAAAATTATGGCTATCTATTAGCACCGACAAAAAAAGGGCTCCATTACGAAGCCCTTTTCCTATTAAATGCTTATAAATCATATCCAACCCCCGGCACGATACTCTCTTTTTACAAAGGCATTCGCAGGGTCAAAATTGGTAATTTTCATATTAGGGCCGTCCCATAAAAGTTTCTTGCGACCAATGTAGTTATTTTTTGAATCACGAAGTAAGAATGAGCGAACCGCTAAGTTGCCCATCAGAACAGTTTCTGTCAAGGGTCCAGATTGGTCGAACGATGAACTGGTATACGCACCATACCCGGCTTTACAGGCCTTTACCCATTGTTGTTGATGCCCTTCTGTATCACCTTCTACCAAGGGACGTTTAGGTGCAGGCATTTTTACATTAAGAAATTTAGACTCAGGGAAAAACTTAGGATTATCACCAAAAAGTTCGGTTGCTAAAATTCCTTTGCTACCGATAAACAGTACACCACCATCAATATCCGCAAATACTTTATCATAATCACAACCATCCGGTAATTGTGGACGGATACCCCCATCATACCAGTTCAGGCTTAATTCTTTGAATTGTTTACCCTTTGGATTCGGGAATTTCAGGTGAATAGCAGACGATGGTGGACAAACATCATCAAAATGGGCTTCTTTGAAGAAGTCAGCATATACCTGTCCAACTGAGCATTCTACCGAAGTTGGATAACCTAATTTCAAGGCACGGAAAGGTACGTCGATGAAATGACATCCCATGTCGCCCAAAGCACCTGTACCAAAATCCCAGTAGCCACGCCAGCGGAAAGGCATATAGGCCTCGTGATAATCACGCATAGGGGCAGTTCCTAACCATAAATCCCAGTTAACTTCGCTAGGAATCGGTTGGTTCACCCCTTTATCTTTCGGCGATTGTACACCTTGTGGCCATACCGGGCGGTTTGTCCATACCTCAACCGTATGCACGTCGCCAATCATACCATTCTGAATAATGGTTTCGGTAATACGAGTACCCTTACCACTACTCCCCTGATTACCCATCTGTGTAACCAGTTTATATTTTTTAGCTGCCTCTGTTAACTGGCGGGCCTCCCAAATATCGTGTGTTAATGGCTTTTCTACATATACATGTTTGCCCAATTGCATGGCTGTCATCGCTATCGGATAATGCATGTGGTCAGGCGTGCTTACAATCACCGCATCAATGTTTTTGGCTTCTTTCTCCAACATCTGGCGGTAATCTTTAAAATAAGGCGCTTTCGGGAATTGCTTACGGTATTTATCCGACATTCTGTCGTCTACATCACAAAGTGCCACAAAATTGTCGCTACCATTATTATAGGCCAGACGGATATTTACATCAGCTTTACCTCCACAGCCTACTGCTGCAATATTCAGTTTGTCGCTAGGGGCAGTAAAACCCTTACCTAGTACATGACGAGGCACAATCATGAAACCTGCCGAAGCTAATGTGGCACTCTTGATAAAATTACGCCGTGAAGATTCGTTTTGCTGTTTTTTTGAGATTTTCATAGGTAAATAGAGGATTAAAATAGTTTTGTTTGAGTGTACACTTGTCTATACAAATCCGTCAGAAAAGTACAAAATAATATTTGAAATGTCGCTTGGAGAAGGAAGGTTTTTTGAAGTAGAGAAAGGAAAAAGGGAAATGTGGCGCGAACTTCCAGTTCGCAGTTTGGAATGAGAAAAAGAGAAAAGAAACTTGTAAACAGAAAAATGAAAAACAGAAAATATAAAAGTTGCAAATGTTGAATCATACATAAAACCTGTGGGATAGGTACCATATTATTCACATTATACCCTGATATCGCAGAATCTTACGGATTAAATAGAGGATTATCTGATATTTTTACGCACTCCAAAGAAAGAATTGTAGCATTCAAAAAACTGGCACTGTGGTACAATCAGGTTGAAAAGGCAAGCTTCGATTCATTCAACACTATCGCAAGAAAAATTCAGAATCATTATGAAAAAATCCTCAACTTTTTCGACAGAAGAAGTACGAACGCATCAGCAGAATCATTTAATGCAAAAGTAAAAGCACTAAGAAACCAGTTCAGAGGTGTAAGAAATATCACATCTTCCTCTTCAGACTCGCCAAGATTTATGCTTAGTCCCCAACTTTTTTGCTTGATCCCTAATGGCCGCCATGAAGCCCTTTCTCTAAATTCTGGGCATAAAAAAAGCCCCAGAATTTCTTCTGGAGCTTTTTAAATAAAATCCTGGCATCTACTTACTCTCCCGAGGGTGAACTCAGTACCATCAGCGGTGCGGGGCTTAACTGCTCTGTTCGAGATGGGAAGAGGTGAACACCCGCCCAATGGACGCCATGAAGGCTGTCGTTGGACTGTTCCTTTCAGAACTATTACAACTAATATCTTATAATATCTTAAAGTTATGTTTTGACAAGATAATGGAGAGAGAAAAAAAGAAATAAAAAATATAGGAGCCCTCGATTCATTAGTACTACTCGGCTGGGTGTTACCACTTTTAGACCTGTAGCCTATCAACGTCATCGTCTATGACGAATCTCAATGGAAGACTCATCTTGAGGAGGGTTTCACACTTAGATGCTTTCAGCGTTTATCCCGTCCGTACTTGGCTACTCTGCCATGCCCTTGGCAGGACAACAGATGCACCAGCGGTACGTCCAACTCGGTCCTCTCGTACTAAAGTCAGACCCTCTCAATCTTCCAACGCCCACCACAGATAGGGACCGAACTGTCTCACGACGTTCTGAACCCAGCTCGCGTGCCACTTTAATCGGCGAACAGCCGAACCCTTGGGACCTTCTCCAGCCCCAGGATGTGACGAGCCGACATCGAGGTGCCAAACCTCCCCGTCGATGTGAGCTCTTGGGGGAGATCAGCCTGTTATCCCCGGAGTACCTTTTATCCTTTGAGCGATGGCCCTTCCATACAGAACCACCGGATCACTATACCCCTGTTTCCAGCCAGCTCGACTTGTAGGTCTCACTGTCAAGCAGTCTTTTGCTATTGCACTCAACGCACGGTTACCAAGCGTGCTGAGACTACCTTTGGAAGCCTCCGTTACTCTTTTGGAGGCGACCACCCCAGTCAAACTACCCACCAAACGGTGTCCTCGCCATGCGAGTTAGAATCCAAATAACCAAAGGGTGGTATTTCAACGTTGGCTCCACGATGCCTAGCGACACCGCCTCACAGCCTCCCACCTATCCTACACATCAGTTACCCGAATTCAACGTTAAGCTATAGTAAAGGTTCACGGGGTCTTTCCGTCCCGTGGCGGGTAAGCGGCATCTTCACCGCTACTACAATTTCGCCGAGCTCACAGCTGAGACAGTGCCCAGATCGTTACACCATTCGTGCAGGTCGGAACTTACCCGACAAGGAATTTCGCTACCTTAGGACCGTTATAGTTACGGCCGCCGTTTACTGGGGCTTCGATTCAATGCTTCTCTTGCGATGACATCCCCTCTTAACCTTCCAGCACCGGGCAGGTGTCAGGCCATATACTTTGTCATTAAACTTAGCATAGCCATGTGTTTTTGTTAAACAGTCGCCTGGGCCATTTCTCTGCGGCCTCATTGCTGAGGCTCCCCTTCTCCCGAAGTTACAGGGTTAATTTGCCGAGTTCCTTAGCTGTGACTCACTCGAGCACCTTAGGCTTCTCGCCTCGACTACCTGTGTCGGTTTACGGTACGGGTGGTAAATGGCTGAAGCTTAGCGGCTTTTCTTGGAAGTCCCTTCACGTGTTCGATTCAGCCTAAGCCTCCTCTCAACGCCCTATTCCGTCAGGACGTACACACTCCGGCACTCCGTCCCCGCATCGCACCATCACCAGTACAGGAATATTAACCTGTTTGCCATCGGCTTCTGCTTTCGCATTATCCTTAGGACCCGACTAACCCTCAGTTGATTGACGTAGCTGAGGAATCCTTAGTCTTTCGGTGTGTATGGTTCTCACATACATTATCGCTACTTATCCCTACATTTGCTTTTCTATCCGCTCCAACATACCTCACAGTACACCTTCGCCGCGAACAGAATGCTCTCCTACCCAAGATTTACATCTTGACTAAACTTCGGTACTATACTTGATGCCCGTTTATTATCGATGCCCGCCTCGCTCGACCAGTGAGCTGTTACGCACTCTTTAAATGATTGCTGCTTCCAAGCAAACATCCTGGCTGTCTCTGCAATCAGACTTCCTTAGTTCAACTTAGTATAGATTTAGAGACCTTAGTTGTAGTTCCGGGTTCTTTCCCTTTTGGACTTGGACCTTAGCACCCAAGCCCTCACTGCCGAGTATATTATGCCGCATTCGGAGTTTATCAGAATTTGGTAGGATTTGACTCCCCCGCATCCTATTGGTAGCTCTACCTCGACATAACTCAACCTCGACGCTGTACCTAAATACATTTCGGAGAGTACGAGCTATTTCCCAGTTTGATTAGCCTTTCACCCCTACCCACAGTTCATCCAAAAACTTTTCAACGTTAACTGGTTCGGTCCTCCAGTTGGTTTTACCCAACCTTCAACCTGACCATGGGTAGATCACAAGGTTTCGCGTCTACAGCCACCGACTATTCGCCCTATTCAGACTTGCTTTCGCTTCGACTACGTATCTGAAATACTTAATCTTGCCGGTGACCGTAACTCGTAGGGTCATTATGCAAAAGGCACGCCGTCACTGGACTTGCCAGCTCCGACCGCTTGTAAGCGTACGGTTTCAGGTTCTATTTCACCCGGGTACTCCCCGTGCTTTTCACCTTTCCTTCACAGTACTCGTTCACTATCGGTGTCTCAGGAGTATTTAGCCTTGGCGGATGGTGCCGCCGAATTCAGAGGGGATTCCACCGGTCCCCACCTACTCAGGATTCTGCTCGTTGTATTATCGGTACGTTTACGTGTCTCTCACACTCTATGGATGACTTTCCCAAATCATTCAACTTAGATAATACTTCTAAATGCAGTCCTATAACCCCACCTTTGCCGTAACAAAAATGGTTTGGGCTTCTCCGCGTTCGCTCGCCACTACTTGCGGAATCACTGTTGTTTTATTTTCCTTCGGTTACTTAGATGTTTCAGTTCACCGAGTTAGCTCCATACTTGGTATGGTAATAGTTCTTCAAACTATTGGGTTGCCCCATTCGGAAATCTACGGATCAACAAATATGTGCTTCTCCCCGTAGCTTATCGCAGCTTATCACGTCCTTCTTCGCCTCTGAGACCCTAGGCATCCTCCGTACGCCCTTATGTAGCTCCTATTTTATCTCTTTTCTTCTCTCTTCCATCATGTCAAATAACTTCACCCAAGTCAAAGTAAATCCTCAATAACTACCAAGCTGTGCCAGTTTGTTGAGGTAATTTATTTACCTATCATTAGAATAGTGGTATGTTAATACCTGTGTTTCTTCGTAAAGAACTAAATCCGATTGTTAAAGTATCAGTTAACTTATTTTTTTTACTATTCACTAATTCGCTATTATTCATTCACGATTAGTTCTGTGGAGGATAACGGATTCGAAGACTGCGCGTCCCGCCGTGACTCCCTGCTTTCAAAGCAGTACTCTTTTCTGTGGAGGATAACGGATTCGAACCGTTGACCCCCTGCTTGCAAAGCAGGTGCTCTAGCCAGCTGAGCTAAACCCCCATTATTTTATTTCAACTTTGGTGGGCCTGCGTGGACTCGAACCACGGACCTTTACATTATCAGTGTAACGCTCTAACCACCTGAGCTACAAGCCCCTTTTACAGAGTTTGCAGTCTAATGGTTTGTAGTTTTGCTTTTCCTACAATCACTACACCTGTAAACTTCCGTTCCTTCACTATTAAACATAACTTGTTTGTGAGAATACAAATGCTCAATCCTTGTGTCAGTCGTTTTTATATTTCCATTAAAGGAAATCTCTAAAAAGGAGGTGTTCCAGCCGCACCTTCCGGTACGGCTACCTTGTTACGACTTAGCCCCAGTTACTGGTTCTACCCTAACGAAATCTTTTACCTTCCGCTTCAGGTCTACCCAACTTCCATGGCTTGACGGGCGGTGTGTACAAGGTCCGGGAACGTATTCACCGGATCATAGCTGATATCCGATTACTAGCGATTCCAGCTTCATAGGGTCGAGTTGCAGACCCCAATCCGAACTGTGAACGACTTTTTGTGATTGGCTTGCCATTGCTGGCTCGCAACACTCTGTATCGCCCATTGTAGCACGTGTGTTGCCCTGGACGTAAGGGCCATGATGACTTGACGTCGTCCCCTCCTTCCTCTCTACTTGCGTAGGCAGTCTTGTCTGAGTCCCCAACTTTACTTGATGGCAACAGACAACAGGGGTTGCGTTCGTTGCGGGACTTAACCCAACACCTCACGGCACGAACTGACGACAGCCATGCAGCACCTTGTTTTGGGCCATTGCTGGCGAACCCATTTCTGAATTCTTCCCTCACATTCTAGTCCAGGTAAGGTTCCTCGCGTATCATCGAATTAAACCACATGCTCCACCGCTTGTGCGGACCCCCGTCAATTCCTTTGAGTTTCACCGTTGCCGGCGTACTCCCCAGGTGGATTACTTATCGGTTTCCCTTGGTCACTGACTCTCGCCAACAACTAGTAATCATCGTTTACTGTGCGGACTACCAGGGTATCTAATCCTGTTTGATCCCCGCACTTTCGTGCCTCAGCGTCAGTGTGACTGCAGCAGACTGCCTTCGCAATCGGTATTCCTCCTGGTATCTAAGCATTTCACCGCTACACCAGAAATTCTATCTGCCTTCTGTCAACTCAAGCTAACCAGTATCAACGGCATGTAAAACAGTTAAGCTGCTACCTTTCACCGCTGACTTAATCAGCCGCCTACGCACCCTTTAAACCCAATAAATCCGGATAACGCTCGCCACCTACGTATTACCGCGGCTGCTGGCACGTAGTTAGCCGTGGCTTATTCCACTGGTACCGTCAACTCTCCTCGCAAGGAGTCTTTTCTTCCCAGTCAAAAGCAGTTTACAACCCAGAGGGCCTTCTTCCTGCACGCGGCGTGGCTGGGTCAGACTTGCGTCCATTGCCCAATATTCCCTACTGCTGCCTCCCGTAGGAGTCTGGCCCGTATCTCAGTGCCAGTGTGGGGGATTCTCCTCTCAGAGCCCCTAAAGATCGTAGACTTGGTGAGCCGTTACCCCGCCAACTATCTAATCTTACGCATGCTCATCTCTATCCGATAAATCTTTTAAAATCAATTGATGCCAACCGATTTGTTATGCGGTATTAATCCGGGTTTCCCCGGGCTATCCCCCAGATAAAGGTAGATTGCATACGCGTTACGCACCCGTGCGCCGGTGTAGTATTGCTACCACCCCTCGACTTGCATGTATTAAGCCCGCCGCTAGCGTTCATCCTGAGCCAGGATCAAACTCTCCATTGTAAATGTGTTGTTTGCCTGACCACTTTGGTCTCGCATTTGCATTCTCAACAAGTTAATGAACTTTATTCATCCAGCCCTAAGACTTTCCGACTTGTGAAATTTAATTAAGCTTTCTAAAACTTCTTAATCTCTTTCCGTGTTTGTATTCTAAATGAACTTTCTTACTTTTTACTCTTTCCGTCTTTTGTTTTTACAAAGCGAAACGGATTGCAAAGTTACGGCTTTCTTTTAATTTAAAAAAATATTTTTTGATATTTTTTTTCAGCCTCCTTATCTCCTCTTCCTTCCTGTCTTACTCTCTCAATCAATCGGGGTGCAAAATTCTGAATTATTTATTTTAAAACCAAATTAATTTTAAAATTTATTTTCTCCTCTTTCTTGCCCTCAACTCTCGTTTTACTCTCCTCTTTCCTTACTCTCTCAATCAATCGGGGTGCAAAATTCTGACTTTATTTTTACAATTCCAAATTAATTTTTTACTTTATTTTACTCTCCCCCTAACTACCTCAAAACCACCTTTTTACTATGCTCCTGCTATGTAACGCTCAGTCTGTTCCTCATTTTTGGGACTGCAAAGGTACGGCCTTTTTACTCCTTTGTCAAGACCCTCTCCCAAAGTTTTTTAACCCCTTCCTCCTACTTTACTTATTACTAAGCCTTTACATTTCCCACCATCCCTAATGTTTATACACATTCTTGATTTTGTCATATTTATTATCTCAAATTACCTATTCATTACTCGGTATGACTCAAAATTATCCTATTCGCTTAAAATCAATAATCTCTTAATATGAAGTTGTGACCTCATTTTTTATTAAAACTCCGGCTAAACTTAAAAAATCAAATCTTTGTTAAAAGCATACATTCATTTGTACTATATATAATATGGTAGTGCAGACTATATAGTATTAAGCAGTTTGTTTTAATTAAAAGTCATTATATGAAAATCCCTGTTAATCTGATTACCGGTTTTCTTGGAGTGGGTAAAACCACTGCTATCAAACATCTTCTGGCAAGCAAACCAGAAAACGAACGGTGGGCTGTTATCATCAATGAGTTCGGCGCTGTCTCTATCGATCATACAGCCATTGAAGAAAAAGATGGGCTTACTATTCGTGAGGTGGCAGGAGGGTGCATTTGCTGCACGGCTAACGTACCTATGCAATTTACCTTGACTAATATCCTGCGCCACCAAAAGCCTGACCGCATCCTTATTGAGCCAACTGGCATGGGGCATCCTGAAAATATTCTGGATTTGTTGCGGGGAAAATTTCTGAAAGATATATTAGAAGTAAAGGCTACTATTTGTTTGGTCGACCCTCGTCGCTGGGAGAAAACAGATTTTCATGCCCACGAAACATTTCAGGATCAGATTAATCTGGCCGATGTAATTGTAGCTAATAAAACAGATCTGGCAGGAGAAGAATTGACAGAGCAGTTTATTGATTGGGCTGAGACCTTATATCCCCCTAAATTATTGATAGAAAAAGTAAGCAATGGTGAGATTAATTTTAACTGGCTGAACATTGACCCGGCTTCCGGTAGAAAGGCACAGTTTTCGCATGTGAGCCATGAGCGCCACCATGCACATGAAGAAGAATTACCAATACCAATAGTTGGTAATCCTGTAAAAAAAGAGAGTCATGGTTTAGGTCTGTATGGCTGTGGCTGGATCTTCTCACCGGACGAACTTTTTAATTTGCCAAAGCTTCGCCAGTTTTTCAGTACATTACAAGGAATTGAAAGAGCCAAGGGGGTTTTCAGAACAGGCAAAGACTGGGTTTTGATTAATGCAGCCGATGGACAATTTACGGTGCAATATATTGCCTATCGTCGTGACAGCCGTATTGAGCTGATTGCGTCAAAAAAGTTAGATTGGGATTCGTTTGAGAAGAAATTAAACGCCTGTTTAATTGAAGTTCCGGTTTCTTAAAGCCTATGCTATATATACATTATATATAATACGGAAATTAGCTTTAAATTTGCATCTGTCTTGATTGATAACATAAGCAATACTATAGATAGAATAATTACATAAGATATTGAACAACCTATATGCAGAACCTGAAAATTTATAATACGCTTACACGCCAAAAAGAAGAATTTAAACCCCTTAGTCCACCTTATGTAGGAATGTATGTCTGCGGACCCACTGTTTACAATTATGTGCACCTTGGGAACGTCCGTACCTTCCTGACTTTTGATGTGCTTTTCCGTTATCTCTCTGAAATCGGTTATAAGGTTCGCTATGTAAGAAATATTACGGATGTTGGTCACCTGGTAGGTGATGGCGACGAAGGAGAGGACAAAATCGGAAAAATGGCGAAACTGGAAAAGCTGGAGCCTATGGAGATTGTGCAGCGATATACCAACGATTTTCATAAGGTCTTAGAGCAATTTAATTTCCTACCCCCAAGTATTGAACCTACTGCAACCGGGCATCTGGTTGAGCAGATTGAAGCAGTGCAAACACTAATAGATAAAGGGTTGGCTTATGAAGCGAATGGCTCGGTTTATTTTGATATTAATAAATATAATAACGAAGGGAATGATTACGGGAAATTATCAGGGAGAATCCTGGAAGATTTGCTGAATGAAACCCGTGAACTGGACGGACAATCAGAAAAACGGAATCCGCTGGATTTTGCTATCTGGAAAAACGCAAGCCCTGAGCATATTATGCAATGGAAATCTCCCTGGGGAATGGGCTTCCCTGGTTGGCATTTGGAATGTACCTGTATGAGTACCAAATATCTGGGCAAGCAATTTGATATTCATGGCGGGGGTATGGATTTGAAATTCCCTCACCACGAGTGCGAAATTGCTCAGGGAGTTGGTATTACTGGCGTAGAACCGGTTCGTTACTGGATGCACTCTAATATGTTGACAGTGAATGGACAAAAAATGTCAAAATCATTGGGCAATTCATTTTTACCTTCTGAACTTTTTGCCGGAAGCCACCCGTTGCTTGACCAGGCCTACAGCCCTATGACAGTCCGTTTCTTTATGTTACAATCGCAATACCGTAGTACGCTTGACTTTTCGAACGATGCCCTGAGAGCTTCACAGAAAGGATACAGACGCTTGATTAATGGATTGCGAATTGTGAAGACGCTTACATTGAATATGAATGATAAGCCTGCTGAAATAATTCCGAGCGAATTAATTGATGATACAAAGACAGACAACTCAGCCATTCAAACTGTAGTTGCCCCAGTCGTTAAAGTAGCCATAGATGAAAAGAAAAAACTGGATATTGAAAAGACAGTGCAGGCTTTTTATGAGGCAATGAATGATGATTTGAATACTGCCGTAGCTATTGCTCAACTATTTAACTTGCTGAAGTATGTAAATATGATTTACATGAATCAGCTTGACCCACGTGCTTTGGGCGAAGATACTTTTAACTTATTGAAAGAAAAGTTTGTAGTCTTTATTGAACAGATATTAGGTATTAAAGAAGAAACTTCGACGCAAAGTGAGGGTATTCTGAATGGTATGTTGTCTTTATATAAAGAATATAAATCAAGCCAGCGATATGATAAAGTAGATGAAATCAGAACTTACTTTAAATCAAACGGTATGACCATCAAAGACATGAAGCATCGTATTGATTGGGCCTGGGAGGAGTAGATTGACTATTTTTCTATATATAGAAAAGGTAGCATTTTTGAGGTGCTACCTTTTTTTGTTGCTGTGATTTTTGCCTAGCTCGTGCCTTCGACTCCGCTCAGGCACCGGGCTAAGTGCTGGTTTCTAAGCAATTATTTGTCGAAATGATAATTGAATAACAACTAAACGAAATGGTACTTAAACAGGGGTCTATCAAACTGGTGCCTGAGCGGAGTCGAAGGCCCCAGTTGAGGAGCAATATATAAATCTCATATAGTATTCTTCTTACTCCTCCCCCAAAAACGGATATTTATAATCCTTAGGCGAAACAAAGGTTTCTTTAATAGTACGTGGTTGCACCCAACGGAATAAGTTCAGGATAGAACCTGCTTTATCGTTGGTTCCTGAAGCACGAGCCCCACCGAATGGTTGCTGACCTACTACTGCCCCTGTCGGTTTATCATTGATGTAGAAGTTTCCGGCAGCATCAACCAGTTTTTTGGTTGCCAAGTCAATGGCATAACGGTCTTTGGCAAAAATGGCACCTGTTAAAGCATAAGGAGAAGTTGAGTTAACAATGTCTAATGTCTTCTCAAAATCTGCCGCTTCATATACATAAATAGTCAGTACAGGGCCGAAAATTTCTTCACACATCGTTACATAATTTGGGTCGGTAGTTAATAAGACCGTTGGCTCTATGAAATAGCCTTTCGATTTATCGTATTTTCCGCCAGCAATTATACTTACTTTATCGCTTTTCTTAGCATTATCTATGTAAGCAGTAATTTTATCAAAAGCCCGTTCATCAATCACTGCATTGATAAAGTTTGAGAAATCTTCTGTGCCGCCCATTTTTATTTCTTTCAAATCAGCCACCATATACTCTTTTACTTCTTCCCAGAGATTTGACGGGATATAAGCACGGGAAGCCGCAGAACATTTTTGTCCCTGATACTCAAAAGCACCACGAACCAAACCTGTTGCCAAAGCCTTCGCATCGGCAGACTCATGTGCCATTACAAAGTCTTTCCCACCTGTTTCGCCCACAATACGTGGATAAGATTTATATAAATGGATATTCTCGCCAATGGTTTTCCAAATTGTCTGGAATACTTTTGTGCTACCTGTAAAGTGAATACCTGCAAAATCAGGATGTTT
Source organism: Chitinophaga pinensis (assembly GCA_943368675.1). GTDB lineage: Bacteria > Bacteroidota > Bacteroidia > Cytophagales > Spirosomataceae > Emticicia. The sequence continues at coordinate 12,345 of CALRLN020000034.1, forward strand.
AAAAATCACATCGCCTGCAACAGGTCCATCTACATAAATCAGATTAATCACACCATCCGGCAAACCTGCCTCACGGAAAACTTCCATAATTACATTTGCCGAGTAGATTTGTGCGTAAGCAGGCTTCCAAACCGTTACATTTCCCATCATGGCTACGCAAGACGGCAGGTTTCCGGCAATAGCAGTGAAATTGAAAGGAGTTAAAGCAAATACAAAACCTTCCAGTGGCCTATACTCCAATCTGTTCCACATACCTTTAGAAGATTCCGGCTGTTGCGTATATATCTGCTCCATAAATGCCACATTAAAGCGCAGGAAGTCTATTAATTCACAGGCTGAATCAATCTCTGCCTGATAGACATTTTTTGACTGGCCCAACATGGTAGCAGCATTGATTTTTGCTCTGTAAGGGCCTGCCAATAAATCAGCAGCTTTCAGGAAAATACTGGCTCTTTGCTCCCACGAAAGTGAAGACCAGGCCGGACGAGCCGCCAAAGCTGCTTCAATGGCTTTTTCTACATGAGAAGCATCCCCTTCACTGGCATAGCCTAATACGTGTTGGTGGTCGTGTGGAGGAGAGAGTTTAATTTTATTGTTGGTATGTATTTGTTCACTGCCAATATACATCGGTATCTCTATTTGTTTTGAGCGGGCCTCTGTAATAGCTTTTTTGAGTGCGAGTTTTTCAGGAGAACCTTTTCCATAACTCAAAACCGGCTCATTCACCGGAGCAGGTACTTTAAAGACAGTATTGTTCATGATTTGATGAAGGGGGATTTTTTGCCAAAATTAGCCGAATTTTTAGATTTGTGGGAATAAATTTCTTGTCTAATATTATCCTGCTAATTCTATGTTTAGAGTTATAACACTTTTAATTGAATTTCGGTTTACACTAATTTAGCTAGCCTTTAAAAAATAAAACCCACCCGAACATTACATTCAGATGGGTTTAAGGTATATTTAATTTTGCTTTTACAACTTCACCCCAGACAACCGACTAACTTCCAGTTTTGCCAATAATATCTGATAATCATATTGCAGCAAACTGAATTTCGCATCTTCTACCGCTGTCTCTGAAGTCTGAATTTCTAAAGGAGTGCTAACCCCATTTGTCAGACGGATTTTAGCCAGTTTCAAACCATATTCCGCCTGATACACATTTCGCTCAGCTAATGCTTTCTTTTGTGTTGCCACGCGTATATCGTTGAAAGCATTTTCAATATCCCGGTTAATCTGCGTTTTCTGTGCGGCAGTGCTCTCTCTGGCAGCATTCAGATTGATCTTTGCAATTTGGGTATTGTACGCGCTCCTTTTTCCGGTATAGATCGGAACAGTTAATTTTACACCCAAAAGAGTATTAAAGCGCCAGGCATCAATATTAGGCTGATACCCATTTTTAATACCCACTGCCCCGCTGGCAGCTAATTGAGGTAAATTACTCATCGAAGAAATCTTGATTTCCTGTGCCAGAGCGTTTTCACGGGCAATGGCTGTTCTGAGATCAAGGTTATTGATAGTGGCCTCACTGATAGCTCCCTGAGAATCTGCATACGGGTAATTATATTGCAGTTCGGCATTGGCAGGAATAAGTTTACGGGCATCAGTGCCGATTAAAGAACTTAGAAAAATGTATTGCTTCTCTAATTGTCCCTGTAGGTCTACTACTCTGATTTCTGCATTTTTATAACGTACCTGTGTTTGCACCACATCGTATTCAAGGGCATCGCCACTTTTGAGCCTGTCGCTGATAATCTTTCCGTTTTCTTCTACCAGTTTCACCTGGTCCTGTTGCACGGCAATAGCTTTTTGCAGGTAAATAATACCATAATATAATTGCGCTACCTGATAGGCTAAGGTCTGTTTAAGGCTCTCGATGCTTTCTCTTTGCTGCTGCATTTCGAGTAGCGTTTTTTGTATACCTGCCTTGAATCTGCCCCAATCGTAAATCACATAAGAGGCCGCCACATTAGTATTATAATTATTATGCGGCTGAAACTGTAATTTGCCATCAAAGCCCGGAATCGGGATTACAGCTTCGGCAATAGGGTCAAGCCTTGTATAACTCACCTCTCCGTTTACCTGGGGTTTTGTTCCGCTTTGTTGAACTTTTATCCGGTAGTCGCCTACATTTAATAATTGCATTTGTTCTTTTATTCGCGCCGAACCTTCAAGGGTCATTTTAACCAATGAACTCAATGTCTCGTTGGAACTTTGCGCAATGGCTACCTGACCGAAAAGTAACAGGATAGCTATGGATATTTTTTGAAATTTCATTTTCGGAAACATAAATATTTTTTGATAAAATCTATCATTAATGAGATTCTGCAGCGGCTTTAGCTGCGGCAGCAGTTTCAGCAGCGCTCTTCTTTTTGGTTCTTAATAATGCTACCAGAGGGAGCACACATATAAAGAAAATGGAGATAATACGGAACGTATCCAGGTATGCCAGATAATACGATTGTCTGTCGAGCAATAGTTCCAATTGCCGATATGCTTGCGCAGTGGCTTGCACGGCATCACCCGTTCTGGAAAGAAACGACATTTTAAGTGCATTGAAACGCTCAATAAATAACGGATTACCGGGTACATAATTTGACACCAGGTCTGAACGGTGTTGAGCATATTGCAGTGCTACATAATTATTAGCCAATGCAATACCGAATGCTCCACCCAACTGGCGAATCATGTTAGTCAGCGATATACCTGCACCAAATTCATTGGGTTTTAGACCAGCCACCGAAGCATTAATCAAGGGTAGCTGTAATAAGACTGTTCCCAACCCACGCATCAATTGCATCGGATAAAAATCCCACCGCCCCATATCGGTAGTAGCTGTGCCGCTATAAAAACCAAAGGCAGCAAAAATAATAATACCTGCTATCACAAATGGAATAGGCGACGCCCCTGCCGACATTCGTCGCCCGAGAATAGGAAATAATGGCAGAATAGTAAGGGTAGGGAAGAGCAACGAAAGCCCGGTTTCGTAAGGAGTAAAACCATTGATTCGCTGCACTAATACAGGATAAACGAATACCGAAGTAAACAAACCAAAACCTGAGATCAGTACGAAAATGCTTGAGAAAGCAAAATTCCGGTTGCCAAATACTCTCAGGTTTACCACAGGATGATCAGTATTCAGTTCTCTACCGATAAAGCCAACTACACCAATGACTGCTAATAAAGATACTAACGAAATCTCTCTTGATTGAAACCAGTCTTTTGATTCTCCTTTTTCTAATACATATTGCAAGGCACCAATACCGACCATGAGCAGCAGTATACCTAAATAATCTATTTTTATTTTATCTCTGTTTTTTCCCTCATCGGCTTTCTTCGGTATATACACAATTGTCAGAATAGTAGCTACTATACAAATCGGTACATTTATATAGAAAATATCACCCCATGTAAAATTATCAACTATATATCCACCTAAAGTGGGGCCAAGTGTTGGGCCTAACACAATACCCATACCAAAAAGACCCGATGCCATGCCCCGCTCTTTACCCGGAAATGCGTCAAACAGAATAGCTTGTGAGGTAGATAGCAAGGCCCCACCCCCTATACCCTGTATAAATCGCCATAATACCAGTTCCCAAAGGCTACCTGAATTACCACAGAGATAGGAGGCTATACCAAAGAGTATCATGGAACCCAGATAGTAATTCTTTCGTCCGAAATACTCAGCCAGAAAGCCAGTCATCGGAATAATAATCACATTGGCAATAGCATAAGATGTAATAACCCAGGCAATATCTTCGATGGTTGCCCCTAACGAACCCGCCATCTGGTTCAGTGCTACGTTTACAATCGTTGTATCAAGCAACTCCATAACAGCGGCAGTTACAGTTGTGACAACGATAATAAACCTTGAGGCACCTACACCTTTATTTTGTATTTCTACTGTATTTTCCATGTAAAATTTTTATGTGGGTCTTTCAGTATCTTCCTTATTTAATCTTCACTTCTACTTCAAGACTCATCCCTGCACGTAGTTTATCACGGTATTTTTCAACTCCCTCAATCGCAATTTTCACTGGTATTTTCTGTGTTACCTTTACAAAGTTGCCACTGGCATTGTCAGGTGGTAACAAAGCATATTTTGCACCTGTCGCATCAGAGAAATCTGCAATTCTGCCTTTCAGTTCAAGATCAGGAAAAGCGTCCAGTTTAATAGAAGCCTCCTGCCCGATAGCCAGACGGCCTATCTGCGTTTCTTTAAAATTGGCTACTACCCAATACAGAGAATCCTGCACAATGGTAGCTAAGGTCTGGCCGGGCTGAATATACTGGCCGGGCTCAACGCTTTTTCTACCAATCTTTCCATTCTCGTTTGCGTATACTTTTGAGTAGGTAAGGCGTAGTTTTTGCTGGTCTATTTTAGCTTTTTGTACTGCCAAAGCTGCCTCAGCTTTATGCAGATTACTGCGCAGAATATCAATCCGGGATTTGGAAGCGGCAATATCCTGTTTCTGGCCTTCATATTGCGCAGCCAGAATATCTACATTCGATTTGCTGTCATCTGCCTGCCGTTTGGTTACGGCATTATCTGCATATAGTCTTGCGTCTCTTTCTGCATCTTTCTGTGCTTTATCTTTTCGTAAAACAGTTGCTGTAATATTGGTTTCAGCAGCGCTAATGGTCATGTTAGTATTTTTAATATTTGCTTTGGCGTTTTCAACATCTGTCAATAATTGTTGATAAACCGCTTCCATTTCAGCCAACACCAATTGTTGCTCGCGGTCATCTATATCAACCAGTAGCTGCCCTTTCTTCACCTGCTCAAAGTCTTTCATGCTTACAGTGGTAACATAACCACCTACACGTGGCACAACCGGTACTGTGTAGGTTTCAATCTGAGCATTGTCTGTTGTTTCATAGCTTTGGTTATACTTGTAGCGTTGATAAGCATAAATGCCCGCTCCAACCAGAATAAGTAATAAAATGATGCGTGGAATGTAATTTTTAAAGGATTTTTTTTTCAGAGTTTCCATTTTTTATTCTAGGTAATATTAATACATGCTTTGCGTTTGTTAATTAGTCAACTATATTGACGACACAAAGGTAAACCAAGTTTACTAAATTAGTCAAGCATATTGACTAATTTATTTTTTATGATTAGCTTTGCAATAGAAAAGAAAATAGACAGAAATTATGTACTTTTGCAATGCACTGATTATCAGCTTATTGAATCATAACAAGCACAATGAACGAAGAAATATTAAGTGAAGTAGCTATTTTTAAAGCTACTAAAGGAAGGCTTTTTGGCAAACTTTTAAGTAAATCTTATCGCTTCATGAGCGAGATAGCAAGCGAGTATCTGGAAGGAATTGGATACAAAAATTTCAGAATCGGTCATGCAGTAGCTCTACTACATATAGATATAGATGGATCTAACATTAACAGCCTTTCGAATAAAGCCTGTGTAACCAAGCAGGCCATGAGTAAACTGATAAAAGAGTTACAAACTGAGGGCTATGTAACGGTAGAAAAAGACCATACAGATGCCCGGGCACTGATTGTGAGGCACTCTGCCAAAGGTATTCAGGCAATGGTAGACTGGAAGCGTTGTATGGAGTATGTCAATGAAAAATTTAAAGATATATTAGGTACAGATAAGCTGGAAAAACTGCGAGAGATTTTATTTGAACTGGTGAACCATTATGAAGAATCTACGCAATATAATAAGACAAATGAACTTGGGCAAGCCATGATGAGAAAAGATTCTCTCGTCCTGCATTCAGAAGATAAGTTCATTAAAAAATAGTTAATTCCTCAACTGCGAACTTCTGATAATTCGTAAAAACTGCGTATGTTAGTAGCTGAAAACCAATGATTTAGTTTTTTGACGAAAATCAACCCTGATTGTAAACTCATGACAGTTACGCAAATCATTATAGTAGTTATTATTATTTATCTGCTTATCTGTATCATTGCCTACAAAGTACAGGAATACTTCATATTTAAGCCTGAAAAACTCTCGCAGGATTTTGAATTCAAGTACGACAATCATTTTGAAGAACTTTTCTTTGACATGCCGGACGGCGCCCGTATCAATGGCTTACTCTTTTATGATGTAGGCGAAACCACGAGAGGCTTAGTCATTTACTTTCATGGTAACAGCAGAAGCATTAAAGGCTGGGCTAAATATGCCAAAGATTTTTTTTCGCATGATTATGACGTACTGATGATAGACTACCGGGGCTTTGGCAAAAGTACAGGCAAGCGTAATGAGGATAAAATGTACGAAGATTCGCAGGCAGTCTATAACAAAATGCGGGCAAAAGGGTATCTTGAAAACCATATTGTTATCTATGGTCGCTCTCTGGGTTCGGGCTTTGCCTGTAAGCTGGCTTCCCGCAATCACCCTAAAATGCTGATTCTTGATGCTCCTTATTATAGCTTTTCACAACTCACCAATCGGTTTTTGCCTTTTTTGCCGGTATCCATGATTCTCAGGTTTTCTATCCGCACCGACGAATACATCAGATTTGTGAAATGCCCGGTTTATATTATCCACGGTACAAAAGATTTCCTGATTCCTTTTCGGTCAAGCGTAAAACTGGCCAGGCTGGCCCCACAGCATACACGCCTGGTACCTATCCACGGCGGAGGCCACAATAACTTACCTTCGTTTCCGGAGTATCACCGACATCTGGAAGATATATTATTAGATAGATTTGATTTAATTTTTGATAAACAATTCCGAATAGAATAATTTTGCAGTTTAAAATATATTATTCGATTCAACCTTTCTGCAAATAACAAGAGATACAGTGGTCAAGAAAATTTTAACAATTGCCTTAATTATTTACGTTTCCGTTTTCGGATTAGCCGTCCTGTTTCAACGTTTCATTCTTCTTCATCCGGACAAATTAGAGAAAGGGTATGCATTTGAATTTCAGGATGCGCAGGAATTCTACGTTTCACCAAACCAGACAATTAACCTGAATGCTTTGATGTTTATGACAACAGATTCGGTTAAGAAAGGGGTTGTATTATATCTGCACGGTAACTCTCATAATATAAAGGTGTGGGGCAAATATGCCAAACAATTTACCTCTCGTGGCTATGATGTAATTATGTACGATTATCGTGGTTTTGGCAAAAGTAATGGCAGACTAGATGAAGAAAATCTTTTAAGCGATGCACAAACAGTACTAAAGGATATTCAGCGCCGTTATTCACCCGAAAAAATAATTATCTATGGCCGGTCCTTAGGAACAGGCGTTGCCACCAAACTGGCTATGGATAATCAGGCAAAAATGCTGATATTAGAAACTCCCTATACCTGTATTCCGGATGTGGCGTGGAGCCACTTGCCGCTTTTTCCGTATAGCAAGGCCTGTGAGTTTCAACTACCTACTTATGAATGGATAAGTAAGGTGAAATGCCCTATTTATCTCTTTCATGGCACCGACGACCAGATTATTCCTTATGAACATAGCCTGAAACTTGCAGAAATATTAAAGAAAAAACCCCAGGAAATCCTCACCAGTTTAGAGGGAGGACATCACCGGGGTTTAGATAAATTCAAAGAATATCAGGCCAAAATGGACGAGATTCTGAAATAAGCTCTTAGCGTAGTTTTAAGGTTACCAGACAAGCAACCGCCAGCACGATTCCAACAATCCAGAAACGGGTAACTATTTTTGATTCATGATAACCTTTTTTCTGAAAATGGTGATGCAATGGCGACATCAGGAAAAGACGGTTTTTCTGGGCAAATTCCAGACCTCTTCTTTTTTTCTGGTATTTAAAATAACTTACCTGCATAATTACTGATAGGTTTTCAACTAAAAATATCCCACACATCACCGGTATCAGCAATTCTTTGCGCAATGCAAGCGCCAATACAGCTATGATACTCCCTAACATTAAACTTCCTGTATCACCCATAAATACCTGCGCAGGATAGGCATTATACCATAAAAATCCGATACAGGCTCCTACAAAGGCTGTACAGAAAATCACGACCTCGCCGGAATTAGGAATCATCATGATGTTCAGGTATTGAGAAAACACTTTATTACCAGACAAATAAGCGAAAATTGCCAGCGTGAGACCAATAATAGCCGAAGTACCCGCTGCCAGTCCATCAATACCATCAGTTATATTAGCTCCATTTGATACTGCCGTAATGAT
>CALRLN020000035.1:0-20489 GCA_943368675.1 Chitinophaga pinensis
ATAGCCTCTTCAAAAGATGAAACTCCACTAACTGCCAATGTTGAAAAAGGTTTGAAAATGACCGGAGGCGGAGCAAGTACGCAGCAAACCTATACAATGGATGGCGTAGTACCTTCTCCTTATAGTGTAAAGGTTGTTGATGTTGAAACTGGTTTTGAGGGCAATCAGGGTTTTATAAATGTGATTACAACGCAGCAAATTACCGACTCAAAACTGAAAGATGTATACAGCATTGAGCCGGCTGTTGAAACACAAACAGAACTCACCGAAAACGGTTTTGTGATTAAAGGCTATTTTAGCGCTACTGAAGCATATACCCTTACAATCAAGGACAATCTGCGGGGTACTTTAGGTGCAAAAATGGAAGGGAATTATACCAAAGACCTGTTTTTTGGCGAAATGCCTGCCAGCATGGAATTTACAAATAAAAAGGGGTTATACCTGTCTTCTAAAGGAAGCCGGAATATAGGCGTTAGAATTACCAATATCCCTAAAGTAAAGGTAAAGGTGATGAAGGTATATGAAAACAATATACTGTCTTATCTGCGCAATAACCGCTATGAAGATTATTTTTATGATGGTGAAAATAGTACCCGTAATGGTTTTACTTATAACGATGATGAACAGGGGTTCTACAGTGATGTACTTCTGGATAGAACCATTGAAACAGGTAATCTGCCAAAAATTCATGGTACTTCGGTGTTAAATATGCCTCTGCCGGAGCAAAATAAATTACGTGGGGTCTATCTGGTAAACCTGAACTCAAACGATGAGTATTATTTCAATGCCAGCAAACTGGTATCTGTATCTGATATTGGTATCATTGCCAAGAAGTCTGATGATGGCAATGAGGTAATGGTTTTTGTGAACTCGATTATTGATGCACAGGCAATAGGTAATGTGGAGGTCAACCTGATAAGTTCGAATAATCAGATAATAGAGACTCTGAAAACTGATACGAAAGGAGTAGTTATTTTTGAAAAACTGCTCGAAAAAACGCCGAATTTCAAGGTGGCAATGATAACAGTCCGTACAGATGACGACTTCAATTATATGCTGCTGGAAGATACTCAGGTAGAGACCTCACGCTTTGAGGTAGACGGCAAAAGAGGCAATGCGAGTGGTTATGATGCCTTTGTGTACGGCGATCGTGACATTTACCGTCCCGGTGAAACCATTCATTTTAATACAGTTGTAAGAGATAGTAAATGGGCGTCAGCTGATGAAGTACCGCTAAAGATTAAATTGTTTTTGCCGAACGGGAGAGAGTTTAAGTCTTTCCTCAAAAATACTAATGCTCAGGGTGCTGTCGATACATCGGTTCCGCTTGATCGTGCTGCTGTAACGGGTAACTACACAATTGAAGTATATAATGGTAATAATGTATTGCTCACGTCCAAATCTATCAGTGTAGAAGAGTTTATGCCAGACCGGATTAAGGTGGACTTATCGGCAAAGGATACTTATCTTTCAGGTGAAACGGTTTCATTACAAGCCATAGCTACCAATCTTTTTGGCCCTCCAGCATCGAACAGGAATTATGAAATGGATTTCAGTCTGAAAAGAAAAGTATTCACAGCGAAAGGCTTTGAAAACTACACTTTTGATATCAGGAATGATACAAAATTTAATAATGATTTGCGGCAGGGTGTAACTAATGAGAATGGTATCGGCGCACAGAACTTTGAGATTCCGGCTACATATAAGGATATGGGTGTACTGGAAGGAAAGGTATTTGTAACGGTTTTTGACGAAACGGGTCGTCCGCTCAACCGCATGAAGCGCTTTGATGTGTTTACACAGGAAACATTCTTTGGTATAGGTCTGCCTGATTATTATGTTGGTACGCATGTGCCGATGTCTATTCCTTTGGTGGCATTGAATACCCAGGGTAAAATACAAAGTAAGGCACGCGCAACTGTCGCTATCTATCGTATAGATTACCAGACAGTTGTTGAAAAAACAAATGGCGTTATCCGCTATAATTCTAAACGTCAGGAAAAACTGGCGCAGACCAAAGAAGTGAATTTTTCGGGCGGTAAAGCCAATATTAAATTTATCCCACAGGTATCGGGCGAATACGAAATACGTATCTATCGGCCTGATGCTGAGAGCTATGCCTCGCAGGGATTCTATGCCTATGGCTATGGCAGCACCTCGAATAGTTCTTTTGAAGTAAGTAACGAAGGCCAGGTTTTGATGGAAATGGACAAGGAAAAATATCAGGTTGGTGACAATGCCAAAATTCTGATGAAAACTCCTTTTGCCGGAAAAATGCTTGTAACTGTTGAAAGAAACAAAGTGTTAGAGCATTTTTATGTTGAAACCGATAAAAAATCGGCTGAGGTAAGCGTGAAGATTACAGAAGATATGTTGCCGAATGTGTATGTCACAGCTACGTTGATCCGTCCGATGAAAGGGATTGATATGCCGCTTACGGTAGCACATGGTTTTGCACCTATAAAGGTGGAGAAGGCGAGTAATCTGTTACCTGTTCAGATTGTTGCTGCTAAAGAATCACGCTCGAAGCGCAAGCAAAAAATAAGTATAAAGACCAAAGCCAATGCAGAACTGACAGTGGCCGTAGTAGATGAAGGGATTCTGCAAATCAAGAATTTCAAAACCCCGGATATTTATAATTATTTCTATCAGAAACAGGCACTGGAAGTAAGCAGCCATGATTTATATCAATTCCTGTTTCCTGAATTATCATTAGCAAGCAATAGTAGCATTGGGGGTGATGGTTATAATTTAGAAAAAAGAGTGAACCCATTAAGTAGCGGACGCACTAAACTTGTGGCTATATGGAGCGGAATTCTGAAAACAAACGGAAGCGGAGAAGCCCAGTTTGAATTTGACATACCGCAGTTTTCAGGCGATTTACGTATTATGGCAGTAGCCTATAATGAGGAAGCTTTTGGTTCGGCTAATGCCAATATGAAAGTAAAAGACCCGATTGTCATTAGCACAGGTGCACCAAGGTTCCTAAGCCCGAATGATGAGGTGATTATTCCTGTTACGATTACTAATACAACCAATAGCAATACAACCGTAAGTACGTCAGTGAGCCTGACAGGGGGATTGGCACTGCAAAGCCAGAATAATCAATCAATTGCCATTCCTGCGGGTAAAGAAGCCAGAACTATGTTTACTGTGAAAGCACCTGCTGCCATTGGTAACGGAAGTATTGCTGTAACGGTAAACGGTTTTAAGGAGAAATTCTCTGAAAACATAGACCTTACTGTCAGGCCGAGTACCTCTCTGCTCAAAAGTTCGTTTTCTGGAGATGTGCTGGCAGGCAAAACGGCATCACTCAGTTTAGCAAATGAATATATGCCGGGTACAGCACAGGCAAGCCTGCTGGTGAGCCGCTCACCTATGGTGCAGTTTGCCAAGGAGTTAGATTATCTTCTGGGTTATCCGCATGGTTGTATAGAACAAACGGTATCTAAGGCATTCCCTCAGTTGTATTTTGCTGATTTTACTAAAACGATTGCTAAGAAATCAAAATCAATCGGCTTGAAGGGTGACAACGACTGGAATCCGCAGTTTAATGTACAGGCGGCTATCCGTAAGATTGAGAGTATGCAACTGGCAAGTGGGGGCTTAAGCTATTGGCCGGGTAATGACACTGAAAGCTGGTGGGGTACCATTTTTGCTACGCACTTTTTGACAGAAGCTAAAAAAGCAGATTATGAGATAAACGAAAATAGTCTTAACAGGATGCTTGATTACCTCACTACCAAAACTTCGATGCAGGCAACCACTGAGTTGGAGTATACCTATGCTGAGTCAGGTACTAATAATACACGTACTATTGCCAATCGGTCTATGATATATTCACTGTATACATTGGCATTGGCAGGTAAAGCCAATCAGCCTGTGATGAATTATTATAAATCGAATGAAAACTTACTGACAACGGACACCCGTTATATGCTAGGTGCTGCATTTGCCCAGATTGGAGATGAAAGTAGCTTTAAACAACTGATTCCGAAGGATTATATTCTGGAAAGTACGGCCAAAGAAACGGGTGGTAGCTTCTCATCTCCTGTTCGTAATCTGGCTATATCGCTGAATAGCCTGGTAGAATCGGATCCTAAGAATCTGCAAATTCCGAAATTGGCAAGAGTATTGTCACAGGCAATTAAAAACACCCGTTATCTGTCAACACAGGAGTCAGTTTTCAGTTTTCTGGCTTTGGGTAAAATAGCTAAACGAAGTGGGGAATCTAATGTAACGGCCACCTTGATAGCAGATAACAAGCAATTAGCTAATTTTACAGGTGCAGATTTATCATTGGATAAAGGAATTGTTGGCAAAACCATCAATATTAATACTAAAGGAAAAGGGGCACTTTATTATTTTGCCCAACAAGAGGGGCTGAGCGCCACCGGGAAATATGTAGAAGAAGATAATTTTCTGAAGGTACGCCGCCAGTTCTTTAGCCGCACGGGGCAGCCACTGTCAGCAAATCGATTTAAGCAGAATCAACTGGTAGTGGTAAAAGTAAGTATAAGCGGCACAACTCCTATGGAAAACGTAGTGATAACAGACATGCTACCAGCTGCATTTGAAATAGAAAACCCTCGTCTGAATGAAGACCGGGGTATGACCTGGATTAAAAATGCTTCTACTCCTCAGCATTTTGATATAAGAGACGACAGAATTAATTTCTATACCAATGTGGACGGCACAGAGCGCAGTTTCTATTATCTGGTCAGAGTAGTATCCAGAGGTAAATTCATTATTGGCCCTGTTGCTGCCGATGCCATGTATAATGGCGAATACCATAGTTATAATGGCGGAGGGACAGTGAGTGTGGAATAAAAAGTGGATAAAACGGCAAGTAGAGCATATACTCAACTTGCCGTTTTGGTTTCTTTGCAAATTCCGAAAAACTGACTTTATTTGCATAGAACCTATTTAAACTTTTAATTTATTGCCGAGAATGAACTAGTTTTTGCTCAGATGAGGCTAATTATTGAGTGCGTAGCAGAGCTACGGACGAAATAATTAGACGAAATATGAGTGAAAACTAGACATTCGTAGGCCAAAGGAATAAGTTTAAACAGGTTCATTATCTAAAAAAATACTTCAAACTGTTACCTAAACAATTTTCACTATGGCTAATCCGGCGTTTTCGGAAAAAACATTTACCAAAATTGACATCTCGCAAGATAGCAATGATGTAATGACGGTACAAAGTACCCTGACTAAAGTTGGTATTTTATTATTTATATTGATTGCCTCTTCGGCAGTATCATGGGTTGGCCTGCTGGAAGGCTGGGGCATAGCTCCGATGCTTATTCCAGCCGGTTGTATAGGTGGCCTGTTATGCGCCATTGTACTGGCATTCAAGAAAGAATGGGCACCTCAATTGGCACCAACTTATGCATTACTGGAAGGCCTGGCTATCGGTGCCATTTCTGCTATTTTTCAGGAGTTTGCCCTTATTGCCGCAGGCCTTACTTTTGGTGTGGTGTTTATTATGTGGTTTTTGTATAAAACAAGAATTCTACAGGCTACACAAGGCTTTATTTTTGGTGTGACAGCTGCAACAGGCGCCGTTTTCTTATTGTATATGCTAACCTGGATTCTTGGAATGTTTAATATAACAGTACCATATATTCATGAGGGAGGCACAATTGGTATTATTTTCTCGTTGGTAGTAGTAACAATCGCTGCCATGAACCTGATTCTTGATTTTCATCTCATTGAGCAGGGTGCTCAGATGCGTGCTCCTAAATATATGGAGTGGTACTCAGCCTTTGGGTTAATGGTAACCATCATCTGGCTTTATCTGGAGATTCTTAAATTATTGGCTAAAATTTCCCGTAAATAACCCGTATAAATGAAAAGGGCTGTTTCCTGTAGCAAGCAGGAGACAGCCTTTTTTATGATTTTAGTTGAACCTGTTATTAAGCATTCTTTACAGTTACATTCATTGCCGGTGTCGGGCCTTCAATACCCTGTTCGGTAAACTGACGCTTGATGTTTTCCTGCATAAAATAGTATACATCCCAATAATGCTCAGACTTGCACCACGGGCGCACATCAAACTTTGTAATGCCAATTTCCTGGCTATTTACCAATATATCAATCACAGGGTCTTTCAGAATTAAAGCACTCGAATCTGCAATCTGTTTTATTGTCTTCTTGACCTTATCAATATTTTCATTGCCCGAAACATTATACTGCATATCTACTCTAATAGTTCCCTGTCCTGAAATATTCGTCATCGGACTGGAAGTAACAGTGCCATTAGGAATAATGATTCTTTTGTTGTCAAGGGTTTTTAATACCGTATTGAATACCTGAATGGATTCAACTTCACCCGTAAAGCCTGCAATTGTTACCAGATCTCCTACTTTATAAGGACGGAAACTTAATAATAAAACACCACTTGCAAAATGTCCCAGACTTCCTTGTAGAGCTAATCCGACTGCCAGACCAGCAGAGGCCAATAAGGCAACAAACGAAGTAGTCTGAATGCCGAAGATACCGGCAACACTTATCAAAACAACAACTTTTAACAAGACACCCACAATAGATGAAAGAAAAGGAATGACAGTTTCGTCTGCTTTACGACGGCGTAAAATTGAAGAAACCAGATTGGTTATTTTATTTGCAATCCAGAATCCGATAATCAGGGTTAAAATAGCTAGCAGCACTTTTGGAGCATAGTCGATAGCCATTGCGGTAAATTGATCTACATACTTTTCCATTAGAGAGGAGGTTTAGTTTTATATTATGGTTATTCTGACTATAAATCCGGAAAAAGTAACAGTCTGTTCGCTATAAATAAAAGAAAGCCTATGTGAATTTAACATAGACTTTACATAACAACCCCTAAACAAACTACTTTTATAGCCACTCTGCAATAACTTTCTTCAATTCATGTTCTGAATTTGCCGTAACATTGATGAGCTCAAAATGTGTTTCTCCTTTTAATACCCGCCATCGCCATTCCAATTGACTATTGGTAATGACTTCGCCATTGGTAAACCACCAGGCAGTGTACAGTTTATCGTTTTTATTGCTTAAAACCCCGGTGTAAATTTTATAGCTTTGAACCACCTCTTCTTTGATTTTTTTGAAGGTATAGCCACTACCTTTCCAACAGAAAACAGGGCTATGTTCACCCGAATAGAAATCCGGAATTGGCTTCAGATAAATCAGTGCGGTTTCGCTTTTTAGTTGGGTAATACCGTTTTTCAAAACCTTTGTTTCATAATTAAGTCTTTCTTTTGATATAGTTATTTCCTTGCTTTGTATTTTTTCTGAGCCTGAAAACGACAAGACTAGATACGACGTAAGGACTAAAGATAAGCCATTAAAAACCCATTGAAATATCCCGGTTTTCTCAACTTTCAAGGCTTCAGGTTTATGATTCTGCTTCAGGGCCAATTGTTTAATAATCCATACCATCGGTAACCAAACATAAATGAGCAGACAACAAATACCTATTAAATCGTGTAATGAGTTTTCAGGGGCAATTCTGAGAATAATCAATAATAAAATTCGGCATAGGTTACTTAAAATATTAAATAGAAACGTGATAATTAAAGCTAGTAACTGCCAGCCGAGACCGATTTTTTTCTGATATACATCCTGATAATAGGCCAATAAAAAAACACTCAGTAAAAAAGAGAAGCCGAGCATTTGTAAACCTGTGCAGGCAGCATCTACCAGAAAATCATTTCCATTCATTATTATCATATTCCCGTTTATTTCAATCTGAAAATGAAGTAACCTTAGTATTTGTCCACTAATCTCGCTTAACCATATACGAATCGGGAAAGTAAAGGTTTCTGATGCGTATCTGAATAGGGGAGACATGAGCAGAAGGCAAAAAAAAGCCAACCCGCTCAACTTTCCGAACATGCTTTCTAAACAGAGTAGTAGAGCGGCGACTAATAGCAAATACCTGATTGAAAAAGTGGGTATATAAAAAGAAACAACAGCTAATACCAAAGTGGGTAAAAAAAAACGGAAACTTTTACTGCTCGCAACCCCCACTTTTAGGACATATATCAGTAGGCAGAGCCCTACCCAAAAAGTGGTATCGCCTAAAAAATATCCCTTATAACTAATATCCATAAACAGAATAAGATAGGCTATAAGGAAAGTTATTCTGGGATTTATGACAGCTTTAAACATTTTTTACAGGATTTTCTTCAGGATAAAATAGAGAACAAAGCACGCAAAAGTGATAATCAATACCCATTCGTGGGGTTCAGGCACGGAGCCTGACGATTTAAGGGTGGCATTCTGTAGACTATCATGGTTTTTGCTGATGTCGAAACGCTCGTAATCGGCTTTGGTTTCTAAGACTATCAGGCTTGAAATAGGCGTTACTATATTTGCCACTGATGCTTCCTGAATCAGAGAGTCAGAAAGGTAATCTTTTGTAAAGTAACTGGCTCCTATCTGTTGCATAATGTGGTTGTAAGCATATAACCGAAGCAGGTGGTCCGGTGCATCCGTTTTCTCACTTAATCCTGATACTTCTCTGATCTGCATCTTAGCATTTTCTATATTTACAGATGTCCGGTCAGCAGAACGGAGAATCTTAAATAGTTGTCCGGTTTTTATTTTATCAATATCAACCTGATTCACTGCTATTACGCCCAACTCTTTCAGCGTCTTTAAATAGGGTGAAAGCGTTTCGTTCAGGCTTAATACCTGAATGGATTCATGCCCGGTATTAATATTTCTAATAGATGTGGCAAAGCCACTTCCGTCTAAATCAGTTAGATTGGGTGCTTTGAGGGTGCCTTTTGTTATAAATAAATTTTGCGGGTGGATTTTGTATATCGGGAATAGGCTGAACTGACTTTCCTTTAACTCGTGGAATAAATTATCTTTGTTATTCTCATTCAATTGTACCAAGCCGTCTTTCCAAACCCATAATGGCATGTTTTTGAAGGCTGAATACAGGTTGTCAAACTCGGATTTACTCCATTCTGCATTAATATCTAAATAGATATTAGCAGGATTAAAAGCTTTTTTCGGAATTACCAAAGGTAATAAGGCATAACTTTTACCCTGAAAATTGAATGTCTTTTTAGAAAGCTGTGGTGTTTTAAAGCTTAATTGCCAATAAGGCTTGTAATGACCATTGTCTTCAATATGAAGTGAATTAGTATTCCATGGACTTGACAAACCTTCTACTGGTTGAGAGAAATCTATTTTGACTGTTTCTTTTGCATCATTGGCATCAGGGCCTTTGAAATAGATATTTTCGTAAATCAGTTCTCCTTTATTTTCTTTAAGCGGCGAAGTAATGCCGATTTTAACTCTTCTGACTTCCCGAGATGTACATGGGAAAACTCTTATGCTAAGGTTGTTTCCTTCATGCCAGTGAATTACTGAAGGGTCACGGCTTTCAACACCTACAATAGTTTTATAGGCTGAATCTGCCTTAGCTTTAGTTGTCAGATAGGCTTTTTCCTCCCTGCCATTTATCCAAAGCGAAAGAGATGAAGCCACTGAACCTTCAGGCAGATAAAAAGTATAGATTGCCTCCTGATTCCGCCATGAACCTATTGACGGATTAGCAATAGTCAGTGTCTTTTCGGTATACGCCATCCGGTATTCCGGATATATTCTGGCCTGCGTAATCACATCCTGGGTTATCAGTTTGTTGCCTGCCCATAATCTTTCCTCGCTTTCGTGGCGTGTGTCATGCAATACCTCCAAGATTTTGATTTTCTCCTCAATATCTATTGTGTTCTTTTTGCTGAAAAAAGATGCAATCATTACCAAAGGATCGTGTTCTACCTTTTCGAAATTGCGTGTTCGTGGCATGAAATCGAAATCTCCTTCAAAATTCTGATACAATAATTCACTTTTCAGAATCCGTTCTGTAATCCAGTTTTTTTCTATTTTCTGTGCGGTTGCTACCCAGTTTGGAATCTCATCATTTTTAGAAGTAAAAGACTTTTGATAAGCCGCCTGAATTTTGGTTTGACTCATGTTCCATTGGACGGCAAAAACGATGGTGAAGACAATCGGGGTTAGGACTCCAAACAGGATAGCATTGTTGTGTGTGCGCCAGGCTCTTATAAGCAGTTTAACATGAGCTACTAAAATAAATAATGGAATGTAAATGTGAAAACCTAAGCCGAAAATCAGTATGCCAATCAAACCGACCGGATAGAATACGCAGGTATAAACAGTAAAGTAGGACCATAAAACGGCAGAAAATGCCAGAATGATATATAGACCTTCACGGAGACGTTTCGGCAACTGGGCTTCCCAGTAAAACAGAATATTACCAAGGCACGACACAACAAGGGCTGCAACAAGCCAGTTTGTAGATTCCTGAAAAATACTTATGGCACGATTGAGTGTAAAACAACTGATAATCCAGATTTGCCATGCCAGCAGCCGATGAGGTAGAGATTCGATGGGTTGTTTTTTCCAGAAAACTTTCATTTTCGAGTTTAAAAACAGAAAAATCACATATACAACAGATATACTTTGTGTAATGATAGCTACCATCTCATCATTGCTCTCTTTTGTTACCAGGAGAACACCGAGATTGACGACTAAGAGGAATAAACCCACCAGGTATTGATTATCGGGTATGATTTCTTTTTTTTCAGGCACAGCAGGTCCCTGAAGCCGGATTTCCGGCCTTTTGATTGTTTCCATAGATGTAAATTTGACTTGTACGGGTAAGATTGATTTTTTAAGATTCAGAGACGGGCGTTGGTATCTTTTTGTCCTTAAAATAGTCGACGGCTTTACTATTGGCGAAATCCCACGAAACCCAGGTATATTTTTGTTGTTCGGTCAGATACCAGTAGATTTTCTTATTCAATCTTTCAATTGTTTTTTCATGATTGATATTTGGTGTTCTATTAATGCTTTCCTCAATTTTTTGTCTGTTCTCATAAAGTATCGGCAATGTTTTGTCGGAGAGACTGAACAGATAACGATAATCAAGACTCTCGGCATTCTGTGTGCTCAGGTTATATCTGGCAATCATGCTATCCCAGTCGAAGAGTGTTAAGCTTATTATGACAAAGTAGCCTGCCCAACCTGCCAGTTTGAATAGTTTGAAGAATGAATAAAGGTTCCTGATTTTCAGCCACATCATTGACAGTCCTATGGCTGTGATTAATAGAAACACCGCGACAGCAATGCATTTATGAGTAAGACCGTAATTCACGATGTACTCATAGTTGCGGAGGAGAACCGATATAACCAGAATACTATTCTGGATAATCCAGATATAGGAACCGATGACAAGCCAACGCTTATTGGTAAAGAAATTAAGGTCTCTGCGGAAATAATAAAGTAAAATAGCAATTGACAGCAGGATACTTAAAATCAACAGATTGGTACCCTCATGCACTAATTTTGATAATTCAGGAGCCGATTTCAGGCTGGTATTAATATTAAACCACAGGAAACGAATATCAATGATATTAATCAATAACAATAAAGCATTTAATGAGCATACCAGGATAAGGGCAGTTTTATATTCGGTTTCAAGCTTGGAAATATTAAGGTTTTCAGGTCTGGCAACTATTTCAGCCCTGTTTTTTAGTGGGTGCATGGCATTGGTTCTATCCCAGTTGTGTAAAACGTTGATAGTGAAAAATATGCCTACACAGATAAAAATCAGATGAGATAAAGAAAAATTCTGAAAGAAAGAATCAATGGCGTGAAATAAGCCTGAAAATGAATTTTCAAGAATTTCACCAAAAACAGGGTTGGCATATTTGAAGATGACCACAAAAACAGAAAAGACAATAAGCGGGATAATTATAACAGTGGCAGCTCTGCGGCCTTGTTTCAGATGTTTGTTTTTATCTGTAAAATCCCTGATATAATTACCAATGAGAATAAACTGTTCGAAGGTAGTAAAGAGGCTGTTGAGACCATATTGCCATAAGGAGCCACTAATAGTACTTAACTGACGGCGATGAAGAAAGCCAACCAGAATGAAAAAAGAAACAATGTAAGCAAAAAAACTGATGACTGTATTATTCACAACAACCATTGTACCGGCAATTATGGTTAGCCCCAGTGAGGTTTTTAGTGCAGGTGTATCGAAACTCTTTCCGGAAAAGTAAACCAGAGAGAGAACCAAAAGACCATTAAAAATCAGTAGGTTAATACCGGCTTTCTCCTGCCAGAAAAGGTAATTGAATAATATAACAAGCAATATGATGGCTAAAAGACGGAATCCGGAAGTTTTCATATAATCAATATTTAAAAGTACTTTGTTTTTCAAAGTTAACAAGTAAAAAAATATACTACGAGCCTTTAATAAATTTCTCTAATTCATTCAGATGGTCATTGAAAGCCTGTTTCCCTTCGTTCGTTACTGAATATACTGTACTCGGCTTGCGCCCAACGAATTCTTTTTTGAACGAAATATAATTAGCCTCTTCCAGTGCCCGCAGATGTGTAGCCAGGTTGCCATCAGTCAATGACAATAGTTCTTTTAGATTGTTAAAAGAGATTTCGTCATTTACCATCAGCACCGACATAATGCCTAAGCGGGCTTTGCTTTCAAATGCTTTATTAAAATTCTGTAATAAATTCATAATGCCTGACAGCGCCAAGCGAATATTATTCGCTCGACAAACTATTTTGTATCATACCTGAAATACACCACAATCCCATAAATAATATGTAACACACCAAAACCTAGGGCCCAGAACCAGAGATTCCATTGTGCGAGAAACAGTGCTACAATGCCTATGATAATTTCGCCCATACCCAGATAAAAAGTATCGTGAACAGTATATCTGCTGGCATTTACCAGCGCAATACCGTAGAAAATCAATGTTGTAGGGAAACACAACCAGAAAAAACCATGATAGAGCATAGCCACACAGAAAGCGCCTCCAGCTAAAAGCGGAATAAGCATACTTACGAGCAAACGCTTTGAGGTTGGGCTCCAGAGACTCAGTCCTTTCTTCCGGGCTTTCCGGATTGTGAAAAAAGCACCTGTAACCAATGCGGAAATAAGCACTATAATGGCGTCTAATACGAGAAGAGGCACTATCTCACTGCGGACGATTGGGTCAAACAGATGATAGAGACCATCAATATGGATTTTCTGATGTGCGTACCATGCACCTGCCAGCGCACAAATACCAGCTGAAATGCCTGATAGGCCGCTTAATGAAAGGAACTTAGAGGAGCGTTCCATCATAGAGCGGATTTCTTTGAGCTGTTCAAGGTGTTCGTTCATAGACTAGCTGATATTTTAGGCAAAAATATAATAATTCCGATAATTATAGCAACACAGGAAATGATTAAAACGCCTCCTGCCGATAAATCCTTTACTTTCCCGATTAATGGGTGGTGTTCGGGTGAGACAAAGTCACATAATTTCTCAATTGCTGTGTTAAAAGCTTCTGCCACCCACACCAGGCCGATTATGATACTAACAATAGACCACTCTGTACTGCTTAAGCCAACCAACAAACCTGTCAGAACTACGACCACCGTTGCAAACAGGTGAAACCGGGCATTGTTTTCCTGCATCAGCACCCATATACCCTGAAAAGCATATTTAAAACTTCGTAACATTTTTGGTACGTTCATACGCAGGCGGAATCAACAATTTTAAAGAAATATATAAAACCATGACTACCAGTGAAAACACTGTTGTCGTTTGGATCGCCAGGGGATTCTGTAGTTCCTGAAAAGCCTTCCGAAACAGGAAAACAGGATTTGTGAATAAATCCCAGCTATTGAAACGAACAAATCTGCCCAAATATAGACCAAAACCTGATAATATCACACTCAACGAAATAATGCCCCATGCCTTGAAATGGCTGGTTAACTTAAAGATAATTTGATGTGCTACGAACAAAGAATATAGCCCCATTGCCAGGCCTGCCAACGCAACAATGAAGAAACTTACCGAATCAAACCAGAGCAAATGTCTTTGTGTTTCTGTCAAATGTATCAGATCTGTGATGATATAAGGCGAATTAGGGAAAAATAAAAGCCAGAACCCTAAACAGCCATATATAATAGTCTTACGTATGTTTGATGTGATTTGCCGCGAGAATTGAACCCTGCGTGCAACTAGTGCAAAAAACAAGGGTACCCATGCTAAAAACAGGTTCCAGAGCAGGGAAATACTTATTGTGTTTCCTGTTTTAACGTCTCTAGTAATCAGTAGCACAGCACTTAAGATAGTCAGTAAAACCAGACTTAAGGTTGGGCGACTGATTGAAAAAGAAACTGAATGACGCTCTGATGAATGCCCCTCGTTAATGATTTTATTTAGATTCATATTTTATAAAAAGAACTTTGTAATACAAAGTAAATTCACAATTACGTAGTATCCAAATTTTTGCAGGAATTTTTTGAAAAATAAAAAGCCGACTCCTGCGAGTCGGCTTTCCGGTAATAAATTTTATCGCAATGTTTTCAGCGACGAGGCATGAGACTGAAAATTATAGGGCTTGGACCTAAACAAGCAAAAGTTAATAAGCACAACAATTGTTTGTTTAAATTTTAGACGACCATTTTTCAGAAAGTCACAGATATTTGTAATTTTTTTTCTGAAGCGCTTTGGAAAGGGTTATAATGAAATCAGGCCTATATTATCAATTTATTAAAGCATTGTACTTAAATTTAGTTTTTGTTCATAAAGAAGTGCAGATTTGCCATAAGTATTCGTTACATATTGAACACATTAACAGGGAGCGCTGTTAATATTTAATTAGAGAGATAATATTGCAGGAGTATATGTCTGAGATAAGTTTTGATTATAAAACCGAATTATTGAGAGTTCCCGAAGAGCCGGGCGTGTATCGTTATTTTGATGAGAACGGCGAAGTAATATATGTTGGGAAAGCGAAGAATTTAAAAAATAGAGTAACCAGCTATTTTGCCAATTTTAATCGCCACGACCGTAAAACCCGTCGTCTGGTAATAAGCATACGTAAACTGGAATTTACAATTGCTCCTTCGGAATTTGACGCTCTTCTGCTTGAAAATACACTAATAAAGCAATATCAGCCCCGTTATAATATTCTACTGCGAGATGATAAAATGTACCCTTACGTTTGTGTTACCAACGAGCGTTTTCCGAGGGTAATCACGACGAGACGGATGGAGGATAAATCACGGGGGAAACTATACGGGCCTTTTGTAAATGCCAAAGCCATGTATGCCTTGCTCGAAATGTTCAGTCAGTTATATACGATACGTACCTGTAACCTTAACCTTTCACAAGAGAACATTGATGCTAAAAAGTTTAAAGTTTGTCTGGAATACCATATCGGTAATTGTAAGGGGCCTTGTGAAAACTTACAGACAGAGGCAGATTATATTAAAGAGATTGAGCAGGTACATAATATTTTAAGGGGTAATCTGGCTCCTGCCAAGCAATATTTTGAGCAAAGGATGCAGGAGTCTGCACAAAAACTGGCATTTGAAGAAGCGCATAAGTTTAAACTGAAATTAGATTTTCTACAAAACTACCAGAGCAAAGCTACGGTAGTGAATCCTGCTATTAAAGATGTAGATGTATTCAGCATCACTTCTGACGAAACAACAGCTTATATTAATTACCTGAAGGTAATCAATGGAACGATTATCTTAACCCAGACGCTTGATGTAAAGAAAAAACTGGATGAAACAGACGAAGAAATACTGGTAATGTTTATTGTAGAGCTGCGTCAGCAATACGAAAGCACCACTAAGGAGATAATAACGAATATTCCGGTGACCATAGATATGAAAGCGGATATTTCGGTGCCACAGATAGGGGATAAGCGTAAGCTATTGGATATGTCGCTGAAAAATGTGGTTTACTTCAGAAAGGAAAAAGCCGAGCGTGATGCCATTGCTGCAAGTGGTGCTACTAACAAGCGTGACCGTGTACTGGTAAAACTGAAACAGGATTTACAGCTGAAAAATTTGCCAAGACATATTGAGTGTTTCGATAACTCTAATATACAGGGTACCAATCCGGTGTCGGCTATGGTTTGCTTTATTAACGGCCAGCCATCGCCTAAAGAGTACCGACACTATATACCGAAAACGGTGCAAGGACCAAATGACTTTGCTACAATGAAAGAAGTAGTAACCCGCCGATATACAAGATTGCTCGAAGAAAAGGCCGAATTACCGGATTTGATTATTATTGACGGAGGTAAAGGACAACTCTCTGCTGCCTGCGAAGCATTGAAAGAAATAAGCCTGTATGGGGAAATTCCGATTATAGGTATTGCCAAACGTCTGGAAGAAATCTATTTTCCGGAAGACACCCTTCCTTTGTATATAGATAAAAAATCAGAGTCTCTGAAACTGATTCAGCGATGTCGTGATGAGGCTCACCGTTTTGGCATTACCCATCACCGTGACCGCCGTAGTAATAGCTTCCTGATAAGCAGCCTTGAAAGTGCACCGGGCATTGGCAAACTGACAGCAACCAAGGTATTGAAACAATTTAAAACGATTTCAAATATCAAGAATGCTCCTGAAGAAGCCCTCATTCAATTAGTAGGCAAAGATAAGACGCACCGCATTAAGGAGTTTCTGGATAAGGAGAGTTGATTATAATTAATGCTGAAGACTGTCATATATCATTCTTGATACATCAGCCAGTACATCAACACCCATTTTCTCATCTTTCAGTTTTCTGGAAAGCAGTACCAGAACGTATTTCCTGCCATCAGGTAGATAGATAATACCGGAATCGTTTTGCACGCCTGTAATGGAACCTGTTTTATGGGCTACTTTCACCTCTTTTGGCAATTTTGCAGGTATTTTTTCTCTGAATTTCTGATCAAGTAATATTTTAATCATACCTTCTGAGTCCTCTTTGCTTACCACTGTTTTCTGCGCCAGTTTTTCAAAGATTGTCATCAGGTCGAAGGCGGTTACTGTGTTGTTCATGCCGAGTTTAAAGGCCTTGTTATCTTCAACTCCCCTTAAGACCTGAATATCATTCGCACCTAATGTCCGCATGGTGGCATTGGCATTTTTAGCTCCCACCAGGTCAATCAGAATATTGGTAGCCAGATTACTGCTAACAATAATCATCTGATAGGTGAGGTCATAAATGGTCATTTTCTTGCCGATTTTTTTATACATTTCATCCGCGCTATCATCACTTATATCCAATCCGAATAGGCTGCCATCAACTATGCTCCTGAATTCATTCTTAATGGTAATCGAATCTGATAGTTTGAATTTACCCGCTTTTGCCTGCTTAAAGACCTCAATCATTACCGGGGTTTTCATAGTACTTGCTGCATGAAAATTATCTTTTTCGTTGATAAACAGGGTTTGTCCGGTTTGTAAGTCTTTAAAGGCTATGGCAAATTCTCCCTCAACTGTGTCGAGTTTAGCCTGAATGGAATTTTTGAGTTTTTCTGATGAATCAGTTTGAGCCTGAGACTGCATGGTGATACCGAGAAGTATAATGATGAAGTAGATGTTTTTCATTATAGATTAGGCCAAATTGTGAATGAATAATGCAAAATAAGCTAAAATTATTAAATGTAGGCATAAATTATTCTTCCGTTCGGGTGCAACTTTTAATCGTTTTTCTTTTGGTTTATAGGCATGCTAAGCGAAGAATAGTAGATTTAATTATATACATGAAAAAAATGATAAGCACTCGCAAGTTTTTTCTAAATTCCGCATCTAAGTAATTGGAGTAAAAAAGACTGCCGTTGTTGGAAGAAAAAGCATTGATTATAGACCTGAAAAAAGGCTCAGAGTTTGCCTTCCGTCACCTTGTTGAATCATATCAAAGCAAGGTGTTTAATACGGTTTTGTCTATCATGCAGAGTATGGAAGAGGCAGAGGATATTTCTCAGGAGGTTTTTGTTGAGGTTTATGAGTCTATTCAACAGTTCAGAGGTGATGCTAAATTATCGACATGGATATACAGAATTGCTACCACAAAGGCATTAGAGGCTTACAGAAAGAAAAAGGCGGCGAAAAGATTCGCAATTTTTACCAGCTTATTTGGTGAGGATACCGAAGTGGTGCATCATCCGCCCGATTTTGAACACCCGGGTATTGTATTGGAAAACAAAGAGCGGGGCAAGGTTTTATTTAAAGCTATTGCAAAATTACCCGATAATCAGAGAGTAGCTTTTACTCTCTGTAATATTGAAGGGCTGAGCTATCAGGAGATTACAGAAGTGATGCAAGTATCGCTTTCATCGGTTGAATCACTGATATTCCGGGCTAAAACCAATTTAAGAAAGATATTGAGTGATTATTATATGAACGAAGAAATCTAAGTAAAGCCATAGAAAATGAAAAATTCAGACAGAGTAGAAAGAAAAATTGACCAGACCCTAAAAGTTTTGGATGATATGCAGAGAGCCGAGCCAAGACCTTTTTTTTATACACGCTTACAGGCTCGTATGCAGGCGAAAACCGAAGTAGCGCCCAAATGGAGTACAAGGCCTGCTATGATATGGTCAGGACTGATACTTATTATATTATTAAATATCGGTATGGCCATTAACTATTCAAGAAAGGATAACTATAGACAAAGCGAACAAAATGCCAGCTCATTTGCAGAAGAATACGGGCTAACAATTGACGAACCTGGTTCAAATTAAGCTTTTATGAAAGATACCAACAGATTCCGGATTTTATGGGTGGCTATTATTGTGCTGGTTGTACTCAATATAGGCATGATAGCCTGGTTTACTTTTTTTGCCCACAGACCCGGCTTACCCCCAAGACTTTTTTTAGAGCAGGAGTTAAGCTTTGATGAAAAACAAAAAGACATCTATCGGCACATGCGTGAAGAACACTTTATGAAAGCCAGAGATATAAAAGAAAAGGTGAAAACATTGAAGGAAGCTTTTTTTAAAGCAATGGCAGATAGTAGTATAACTGACGAAGAACTAAGAAAAAGAGCTTCAGCCATTAGTACAGAAGCCAGTGAATTAGACGTACTGACCTTTAAACATTTTCAGCAGGTGAGACAGATGTGCACGCCTGAACAAAAAGAAAAATTTGACGAGATAATTGAAGAAGTTTTGAGGTCGATGGACAGACCCGGTCTGGACAGACCCGGTCTATCCAGACCGGGACCGCCATCGGGCAGCGAGCATTCAGATGGGCCTCCGCCTTTGGATAGGTAAAATACTGAATATGAGACTATTATATTTTTTTTAAAAATATTAATTTTCAGCGCAAGTTTTTTTTTATCAAAGCATCTAAACCAGTATAAAACAAAAAGCACATTTAATCTATGAATTGACATTTACAAGTAAAGCCGGCTTACTATTCTCACGTTTCACTGTTTCATTATTAAACCGTTTCACTTTTAAATTTCAATTCAAATGAAAAAAATAATTTTATTCGGTTCGGCTCTGCTGAGCTTCTACCTGACTGCCTGTAATAAGGATTCTTTATCCCCGCTGGATTCTCAATCTCTTTTAGCTATTGAAAATGCCACAGCAGACGGACTACGGGGACAAGCCCCGGGTGATACTACTCAGAAAAGACCACCTTTAACGGAAATGGATATTGCTGCATTACCTGCAAGCATCGCAGATTATATAACAAAAACCTATGCAGGCGCTACTATAAAGAAAGCCGGAAAAGATAAGGAAGGGAATATTCATGTACTCATTGAAAAAGATGCAAAACCAATTGGCTTATTATTTAATGCCAATGGGGTATTTCAGAAAGAATTACCCCCGCCACCACAGGAACATGGTATGCAACAGGGACAGGATGGACCTCCACAGTTAACAGAAGTAGACTTAACTACATTACCTGCGGCTATCACAGATTATATAGCAAAAACCTACGCTGGTGCTACAATTAAAAAAGCAGGCAAAGACGAGAAGGGTAACTATTCCCTGATGATTGAAAAGGATGGGAAACCATTAGGTCTATTGTTTGATGCCACCGGAGTTTTTCAGAAAGAACTGCCACCTCCTCCACGAAAAGGCAAAAAATAAGCTTGCTGTAATCAACGATTGCATTCAGGATTTTCTTAGGAAGAGCTTGTCTCTTCCTAAGAATGCCCCACTTCAATCCATAACTTTTGCCAATTAGTTATCCATCAAATACTAATCAAAAAATGAAAACGATACTGTCTATATTAACCATATCCTGCTATTGTCTTCTGGCGTGTAAGCAAAGCACAATGGAGCCTGACGATACAAATCAATCTACGGGAACAAATACAAACACTTCCTCATTACCGGAAGCATTCAAGCAGTTTAACACTAGCCTGCAGATTTACATAGAGGGTAATTTTGTGGTAATCAAAAGTAATGGATTACCAGACCATAAAACTCCTTATTATAAAGACACGCAATGGGCCAATACACTATATGAAGATTATAATGGGACGAACCCAAAATTTAATCTGAATCCTAACCGCATTACATCTCAGAGCCTTACTTTTAAAATTCCGCTGAATCCTGCAAAAGCAGGTAGCACCACAGCAACCCCTCTAGGACCTATGGGAGTTTCACTGAACGGCGTTCCTTTCTTTAATCAAT
>CALRLN020000036.1:0-20163 GCA_943368675.1 Chitinophaga pinensis
GTTCAAAATTTTGAACCCCTACATGGAAATATCGTTACCAGCGTAAAATAAATTATTATCTGAATCCTCTCTAAAATATCTTCCCTGAATTTCATTTCGGGGCTAATCTTCTGAATCATCGATGAAAACTCCTTAAAATCAGACAACAGGTATAGTTTTTGATGAGCTTCCTCTAAACTACTATTGGCATTCTTTCAGGATTTCGTGCATCTGCAACATTTGAATAATATCATTATCCCGCATAGCCTTTTCGGCATGAACCAGGTGGATTTTTAACCGTTGAGCTGCTACAACACCTACATTATTGGGCAGTGAATGATAGATGTCTAACAGTTCTCTGACTCTGTTGATTTCTTTGAGCAGGTTGTCATACAAATCGGTAGACGACCGATTGGAGGTCTGGACAGTAGTTCCCATGCAAAACTTATTTTCAGTTGATAGAATGGATTTTAGTGGCTTACCGTACATAAGTTAAGGGAGTTTGGCTGTTAAACAAAGATTTAAGATTCATCGGTACAGATTAAATGCCTTGATAAAGGGCTTTATCTGTTAGCTTTTTGGGTCCACTTAGCCTTATTTACAGCAAATTTCAATCCAAAGTGCTTTAAAACCGCATTTGTTTTTTTGTGTTAGAACACAAAAAAATATTTAGCCATAAGTTTTTATAATATCCTGCAAAAATTTCGTTATTGCTTTTAATTACAGCATTATGAAATAAAACGTATTAAACTATTCTTTTCTACTCCAATAAATTGGCTGCCTTTGCTTAAAATTCTATCTTTGTCCACCTCAGTATGAAAAGCTATTAAACTCAATTTAATCAGATTGCCTATAGCGGATATTTACGTTTACTAATCAGACTGTCATAACCCCTTTTGTATGAAATATATTCTTCCGCTGATAATTAACAGAAGACGAACTAATTATCTTGATTTAAAGAACAGAGCATCACATGAACATGAGTCTTTTGTGATAGAATTGCCGCAAATGGATAACCCTTTTACGATTCTTTCGATAGATAAGAGTAAATCGATGCAGGCGCTTATCAGTGATGCCGGCGATATATCGCTTCATCAAATCCATTTTTCTACTTCTTTTGATGAAACAAATGCATTGCTCAGTATCAGGTTATCAACCACGCCTAATCAGGGCATAATAGAAGAAAGCACTGACGAGGAAAACGATTGGAAAAACCCTGCAAAAGTTCAGTCCAAACCAAAAAATACAGAAACGAACCAGCAGACCTCATTTGACCTGGGGCAAATCAGATTTACTTGTGTTGATAGTGCGAATGAATTTAAAATTGATGGTTCGTATGTTGACCACGTGCCGGAGGAAGCCATCGGAAAAGATTTTATCAGGTGCCAGTTTATATTTGAAGCCAATACTAAAACATATCAAAGCGAGCTACACTTTTATTTGGCTCATGCCAGTTGTTTCCATCATTTCGGGCTTGATTTCGGTTCCGAATCGTCACAATTGAAAGTGAGCAGCTATCAGCCGATTGGGCATCATTACCAGAAGAAAACAAAGTCGAAAAGCCTTTTTAAAATGGTGAAAGACTTTAAGGGAATGACCGAAAACAACCAGGACTTTATTCAGTATGAACCCAATACGGATTTTATCAAGTCTATTTTCTTTCTGAAAAAGAAACTATCCAATTTCAGCCTGAAAGATAAGTTTATTCAGAACGAAGATGAGTTGAAGTTTCTGGTACAGAAAAACGAACTTAACAGTAATCTTACGAATCAGTTTCATCAACTTTCTAACCTTAAACTGGCACATAAGCATGGGGAAATTCTGCGGTTTATGGATTTTCAGTCTGTTCAGGGTGAAAAAATACGTTCATTGAGTTTAGATGATTTGAAAAACCAGGCGTATTCGACTATTCTCAAATCATTTATCGAGGCCACCTTACAGAATGTAATAGACGAAGACAGCCGCAATAACTGCATCCGTTTTACTATTCTGGTGCCAAATATTTACAGCATTCATGAAGTGGCCAATACAAAAGCCGTTATCAATGATATTTTCCGCCAGTTGCAACAAACACCTGCTTATGAAGGACAAATCAGGGCATGGGAGGTGGTAACTGTATCAGAGAGTGATGCGGCGTTTCTGGGCTATTTCGATCAGGGGATGCACCACATCAATCCGAATAAATATTATATCATTATTGACTGCGGAAAGGGCACAACTGACTTTTCGATTATCCAGACCAGCGGGAATAATGCCAAAAAAATCAAATCATTATACCGAAATGGTTTTGCCGGGGCAGGTAACCTCATTAGTTATGCGTTTTTTGAGGCAATGATAGATTTTGTTATTAAAAACGCAAGTAATCCGGCTGAAACCAAGGCGTTTTTCCAGACGTTGGAAAAGTCTGAAAAGGCACAAATGAACCTGATTTTTGACAAACTGGAAAATCTGAAATTTCAGTACAGCAATAAACCAAATACGCCGCAGCGCATTGTAGAAAATAGCTGGAATAATGCACAGAGCGGCGACACTACGCTGAAGAATCTGGCCAACAGCGAAATCACAGCCACGGTTCATAACCTTGCTCTGCTTTTGGAAAAGGTAGATGGGTTTTATGATTGGGGGGGATATATTGAAAATGCCTGCGAGGCTATTACTTCAAACATCGTAGAGAACATCAAAGGTGTTATTAATAATATTGATAAATCAATCGGCTGTGATGGTATTCTGCTGACGGGCAGAGGGTTTTTGTTCAAGCCGTTACTGGAAAAACTGAAAGGACGTTTAACGACTGAATTGGCTTTTGCCCCCGACCTCATTAAAATGCCCGATGAAGCAAGCCAGTTAAAGGCTATCTGTCTGGATGGTATTTTTACCAATGGGTATGTCATTCATCCCGAGCTGGTAGGTTTTCCGATTCATATTTCTACTAAAAAACAAGCGCCTGTTGCAGATAGCAGCAAACCGAAGTTTCCGGCATTTTTTGATTTCATATTGAGACTGGCCAATATGCAGGATAACTACGATGAAGCAAAAAACAGCTATCGTATAGATAAGCTCGATTCACTGAAATTCCTGATTGGTAACACACTTTATACAGTGGCCGATAATATTTTTTATGATAGCAAATGGGTGGAGTCTGTCGATTTGATTTTTACAAAAGATGGTTTCTATGCCCGCAATATCGGCAAAGACAATAAGATAAAAGGATATTCAAACCTGATTCAAAACTCAGCTATTGATAATGTTACGCTTCAATATCTGATTCCTTCTTTATTTCCGGCCAAGATAGATACCGATTATATTCAGGCCTTGAAGCAGGATGTGCCAGAGCCGGAACCAGCCGAAGAAACTGTAGATTTGATGAGCCTTTTACCTGATTGATTTTTCTGTAGACAAAACTGAAACCGCTTTATACACATGTTAAAAAACATTGTAATTATTATATTGTCTGTTGTGCCGTTCTTATGCCGGGCGGAAGCCGATACGCTTAAAATTGTCAGTGCCGAGGCCGACTTTGTACCCCGAACCGCTTTTTTTGAATTAAAGGTAAACCAGAGCCAGGGCAAGATTCAGAATGGTACCCTGAAGATTTCGACCAAAGATGATAGTATAGGCATTGTGCTGAATAGCAGAGTAATGGTTAATGATACCATCTTTACGATGCAGGATTCAAGCGTGAATGCCCTTGACAGAATTTACAGCCTGTTGGGTTGTCAGGAGTCTGATTTAAGACAGAAGTATTATCTGGCGGACCCTCGTTATGGTACTATTGTTTTTAATCACCTCATTAACCGGGTGTTTCATTTGCCTAAACATCAGTTAACAATTATCATTGCTCCGCAATTGCCTCCCGTTGAGAATGTTACGCTTGAAACGAATCAGATTGCCTGGATTCTTGTAGGTGTGCTGGGGCTTGGTGTGCTTGTTCTAATCATTTTATATGCTATGGAAAAATCTAAAAAACCTGCCAGTGAAGCCAAACTGGTAAAAGAGAAAATCAAACGCTTTAAAGCCGAACTGATAGAAGAAAGACAAAACAAGGATATAACTGATGCAGAGGTGGTTGATATTCTCTGTCAGCGCTATTATGACCAGATAAGCCTTAATAAAGATTATGGCAAGCTAAGCGCTGAGCTTGAAAACACCAGACAGAATTATCAGCAGTATATGGCCCAGGTAAATGCCGAAACGGAGGAAGAAAAGCAATATTTCAGGCTGATTTCAGAAGCCTATATCAAGCCGTTTGTGCGCCATTTTAAAGATGATACGCCGTATCCGGCTGATGAAGAAACCCAGCAAAAACTGATTGGAAACCTGATTCCGCTGGCCTTCCATTTTATGAGCTTTGTAAAACTCAAAAACAAGGAGGGGGTAGAATATGATAAAATGAATATGCAGCAATTGATGAATCCTGCCTTTTTTTCAAGTCTGTTGAAGAAGATTGATTTTTCTGCCAATGTCACCAATACCGATAACAAACTGGTGCTGCATATTATAGAACTACTGAAACAATACCATGTGTCAGAGCTGGAGAAAGTAAATATCAACGGATATATCATTAAAAACGAGAAGCCGGATGCCTAAAATAAAATCATTGATATTTCTGCTGCTGGGCATTGGTCTGGTAGTGGCTTTGTATTTTTTTGTCAATCTGTTTTCGCTGTTTTTCTGTAGTGTTATTGTTTTTTGCAGTTTGTGTTTTTTAGGGGTTATTATTGCCGAAAAAAACATTGATAGTGACGGCTTCAGAAAGAAATTCCCGAAGCTTGAAACGGCTGAACTGAATAGTAAACGCTTGCAGGCGTACCGCTTTACCACTACCTTACTGGGCATAAGTTTACTGACTGTCATTTATCTGATTTCGGTTTTTGTGCTGAAAAAATTTCAGCAGCCCAATGAGGCAAAACCGTATTTCAACAATGCTGATCATCATGCCCTTACTAATACAGGGGTGGCGTTTAAGCAGAATCTGGTACTTTCAACCAATGAGAAACAAAGTAGCGCCAATGGCTTATGGACCAATGAAAGCGGTACATTTAAGGTCAGACAAAACAGCGAAGGGCGTTTTGTGCTGAGTTTTGATAAATACTTTGAGCCTGTTTTCAGTCGTAGTAGTGATGAAGAGGATTTCAAACCAGTCAATGCCATTTTTCCTACATCGGTGCAAAACAGCTTTGCCATTAGTAATGATAGTATCAGTATTTATTGCAAAAGTATAGAGACGATAGATGAGGGTTTTTTGTTTAAAAAGAAACTCCGGAAAGTATATCATTTCAGTATCAGATGTAGTGCAAAGAGTATTTTAAGGCAATTGAATATCCTTGCCCCCTACGAAGATGAAATTGAGGTAAAAGATTTGCCGATTGAGAAGGGGAAGAGCTTTTATTCTTTGCTGATAGAAAACGATCATTTTACTTCAAAGAAAGCACAATCCAAGCAGGTGTTGGAACGTATATTGCAAAGTACAGGCGAATTATATCTGTTAGCGAATCAGGCTCAGGCAGGGAAAGAGAAAAGCATTATTATTTTTCCGACCAATGATTTTTTCAGGAATAGATTCACTTTGAGTATTGATGGGAACCGTCAGGTTCCTGAGCTGCAATCAAGTGCAAGCCTTGCCGCAGGCGACAGGTTCTTTGTGGGGTTTTATAATGCGCGCAAACAATATTTTTTCAGCAATCTCGATAAAAGCCTGTATCCGAAAAGCACTAAAACGGCCGTATTGAATTTTGATTTCCCTCAATATTTTGTGCTTTCTGCGCAGAAAGATGGTGCAGAAATCGGTACCAGACAAATCCGTTTTCTGGATAATCATTATACACAATTACTTAATTCATCATTGAAAGAAGGCTTCCTGTTTCATGAAGACCTTCGTAATGCCCGCTCTAATATATTTTCGGGAACCATGATTTATACGCTCAATCCGACAGGTGTAGCATTTTCAGGTGAGCTGACAGACAATTTCAGGAACGACCAACAGAGCGAAACTTTTAGTAAATATTTTTCTCTAAATTCTCAGAATGCTGAATACGAATGGCTTTTTCAGGTTCGCGATTTTGCCGATAATGGCTTCGCTTTTCAGAATAATCTGCTGTATCTTTCAATTCTGTTTTTGTTGTTTGTCTTTACGCTGCTATTCAATGCCAATCATGGTTTAGAGCGCATAGAGGCCGTTATTTACGCTGTAATATATGCCTTGCTTACTTATCGCTTTATATTACTCTGGCGTGTGGCTACTTTTCCGCCGCTCGAAAACATTAATAAATATGAGTTAGAAACCACACTTATCCGTTTCGACTTTTCGCTGGTAAACTTAAAGCTGTCTCTTCCACTGACTTTTATCATTCCGGTGATTTTTATTATTCTGCTGAATATCTATCGCTTTAAGAAAGACTTCTTTGCCCGTTTAATGGCTAAGGTGCAGTATTCACAGCAAAAATATCTTTATTATCATCTGAATGTTCTGGCTGTTTGTGGGGCAGTATTGATGATAACGGGTTATGACCTTATTTACCGTATAGGTGGTGTTTTTATTCCTTTGATTGCCTATTTGTTTTTTTCGGCAAAAGTAAATCAACAGCATAATGAGCAAGCCTTTGTTCCTGCAAAGTTTCGTTCAAAATTGCTCAATTACCTGCATCAGTTCTATTATTACCTCACTGCCAATAACGAGTTTTATCTGACCTTTGCCACTTTTACTTTTTTTGCCATATTCGACAGGGGCTTTGCAGTTTTATTTCTCTTGTTTTTATTGTTGAAAAATGTCTTCACCAATTTTTTAAGAAAACCTTACATAGCTAAAACAGGAAGCCGTTGGGGAATGTTCTGGAAGCCCAATAACTATTGGATATATGGCATACTTTCGTTTATCATCTATGTATTATTTATCGGGTATAAACCGCTTTTTCATAAAATACTGATATATCGGGATATACTCTTTATCGTTGCCATAGTATTAGTACTGGTTTATGTGTTTCTGGCGCAAAATAAATATAGAAACCGATTCCTGATAGGAGGTGTGGTCTTAATAGCTTTGTTGCTGATTCCGTTTACAAAAACAAGGATAGATACCTTTGTTGACGAGCAACTGAAAAATGTGGTACATCGTGCCTCTTTGATTTATCAGCCTGTTGATGAGTTGATTAGTGAGAATGATTATGATTCGTTCAGAGAACGTAAAATTGTAGAAACTGCCGAAGGACAATGGTTTATTAACAGTTATCTGAACAAAACCCTTAATGAATCGAAACGCATAGATTTCAAACCGCATTTTAACAGGGGCGTAAATTATTCAACCCAAACCCGTGATGTGGTAGTGCCGAGATACATTATTGCAGAGTTTGGCAACTGGATACTTGTATGGATATTGGTGGTACTGGCCATGCCTATGATTTTCTATCTCATTGCTTATCAACTGTATCAGAAAGATAAAAATGGGAGCATACACTTTGCCCCAAGTTCTTATAATGGCAGCGTTGCCCTGATTCTGGTCTTTACGTTGGGGTTCTTCGTATGGTTGGCATCAACCAATCGCTTTGTGTTTTTCGGGCAGGATTTCCCCTTCCTGAGCCTTACCAGTAAGTTAAGTTTATTATTGCCTCTTACACTGTTCTTTATTCCATTACTTAATCAGCCTGTTGAACGAAAAATCAAGACTATTTCGCCAACGTTTGATTTTTCAAGAATGGGTATGTTTTTCGTTATCATTATTGTTTTCCTTTTGTTGAGTGGGCGTTCAAATAATCTGCAGGAAACCAATTTCCAGATTTCGCTGAAAAAAACAGAAGAGACAATTAACGATAAACTGAATACATTACTCAATAATATTCAGGATACCCTTAAAATTGATAACCGGGCAGCTTTTAATCAGACTAACAGAATCCCGCAGGATTTATCTAAAATTCTGTCGGCTCTGCTGCATTCAAAAGAATACAAAGAATTGTATGAGCAATCAGACAGATATTCCCGAAGCATTCTTGACATACTGAAAGATAATCCTGCAACTGCTTTTAAGCAGGATAGTCCTATTTATCTGCGCTTTGATGATGACCGCTATCAGTCGGTCTATAATAAGCATCTGTATCTTGAGCTGCCTCCTTATGAAGACCGGATTGTGTGGAAAGGCAATCTGTATCAGGAGAATCTGGATTCACTGCAATATCCTGTATTAAAAATCTATAATCAGCCCGTTACAGGCCGTTCAATACCTTTCTTTGCCGGTTCTCAGGGAGGTACACTCAAGGTAGCTGTTTTGCCTAATACCTGGTTTGCCAATACCGCAGAGCCTTTGGCGCTGATGAATCTTGAAAACACGGTAAAACGCACGCCGGCAACTATTGATATTGTTTCTAGCAGGCAGGAAGAGATGCTCAATCAGCAGGTAAATGGTTTTGTGAACAGGTTGAGCCTTGATGAGATTGCCAAAGTGAGTGAAGGGAAGAACCATTTTCTGGTATCGTTTGCCAGAGACAATAATTATGCTTTTATGGGCAGCTATTGGGTAAATGGCAAGCAACGCATGGTGTATCCGATGGCCGACAGGTTATTCTGGGTCTATCATTATGCCAATGCATTGAAAACTGCCTATACGACAGACAGCCTTTTGCGTAAGGATGCCACCATTACACTCGATTATGCATTGAACAAAGAAGTGGGTGATACGCTGGTGCAAGTTTTCAGCAATAAGTTTAATAAAACGCCTAATTTTAAATTTGCGGTAATGGCTGCCGATGGAGACGGGAAAATTCGTCTGATGCAGGATTTTGTGAAAAACCGCACTCTTGTTGACCCGAATAATTCACCGGCTATAGATAAGCTGAATCAGCGGTATTTCTTCTTCAGTAATAATAAAAATGAAAGAGACCAATGGGGAAATACCAACCTGTTACATTTAGCGTATGGTCCGGGATCATCAATCAAACCATTGGTTTTTGCTTCGCTTACTTCAAGACTCAATGCAGGCTGGGAAGATCTGATTTTGCAAGCCTCGAGTCAATTTGAGCTAAAACCTGGGAATAAAAAAGAATCAGTAGGGCAGTATGCAGGCTACAAACTACCTGAAAAGAAAGGCTGGATTGACGAACACGGCGAACACTTCGGTAATATTAATGGAGTTGAATATTTACGCCAGTCGAGCAATTTCTATCATTCGGTGCTGATGTTTCTGGGGTCT
Source organism: Chitinophaga pinensis (assembly GCA_943368675.1). GTDB lineage: Bacteria > Bacteroidota > Bacteroidia > Cytophagales > Spirosomataceae > Emticicia. The sequence goes on from CALRLN020000036.1 coordinate 9,155, forward strand.
TATCATCGCAATGATTTTAAACTGAACGAAACTTACCGTATTCAGCACCTATTGTCCAGAAAGTTGAATGACCCTGATAACCAGTTTCCGGCAATAGAAATGGCAGGGGTGGCTTATCGGCTAAGGTCTTTGAAAGAAAAAGGCTGGCCGAGAAGTTCGCGGGATGAAAACACCTATTTTGGCAATGAGAAGTCATTGCTGGCAGAAGGACTTGATAAGAACCTCGGGCTGATTGTAGAAGACGTAGACAAAACAGATTTCAATATCAAAGACAGAGGCAGGGTAGACTATGCCGATACAATGGTATACCAAACGCTATACAAGCAACAGATTGGGGGCTTTTTGTGGAGTTTTCCTGAACAATCATTTTTTATTCAGGCAGAACGCAAGCACCCTAATATGCTCACTAACTTTTTTAACGGGCTCAAAAATCCGACCCTTGGCGGTACACCGTATAACATTACACCGCTGAAAATGACCGAAATGTATGGTAAGTTATTCAGCCAGAACAAGGATTATCAGCTATATATTACTAAAAGAGAATCAAGACAATCAATCTGGAAGGTGGATAGTAGTACCTGGAAAAACGGATTTAACGATTTTCTCAAAAATAATATAATTAAAGGCATGGAGCAGGTAATGGTAAATGGTACGGCGGCTGCCATGTTTGGGGGTAGTAATATGTATAAGGGTTATTATTTTTACGGAAAAACGGGTACTATTAAGGAAGGAGAACAGAGTGATTCGAAACGCCTTGCGCTGGTAATTGCCAAAAACAACCTGATGGAAACGCCTTTGAAACAGAATAAATTCTATACGGTTTACTTTACAGCCAACGAAGCCAATAATCAGGAGTGGGCCACTTACCGGGTCATAATCGATAGAGTTCTGGAATCAGAGTCTTTTAAAAATTATATGAAAGAATGAAAAACACGTCAAAAATCTATATTTTTTTAGGGTTGGTGGTTCTGGTAGCGGTTATTGTGCTGTGGGTCTCTTCCTATCAGCCAAAAGCTTTTGAACCTGAAAAAGTGGATACTGCGGAAGAATTATCAGAGAGAAATATCTTGAGTATTCAGGTTGATAGTCTGACAAGCCTTATCCGCCTTGTATATGATAACGATGCTACCATTGCATTGCCTGATTCAGAAGCTTATGTAGTAAAAATACAGAATCAGGGTAATGAAATCAGTAATTTCTATAATGACAACCCTCGTCTGCTTGAAACCAAAGACGAACGGTTTTCTATCAGAAGAACAGGAAACAGAATAGAAGCTAATTTCAGAATTGAGCGCATCAATAACCTGAGGTACGCATTCGTACCAACTGACGTTGTATATAAACTGGCAGAACTGGCATATAATAAATAAGTATGTTTATGACTAAGATTGAAAACATTCACTTTATAGCATACCTGAATTTTTTAGGCTCCCGATACCCTAAGCTGGTGCTATCGCAAGAGAAACTGAATAAGTTGAAACAACTTAACGACCAGCAAATGGCTCAATATCTGCAATTGCTCTATCAGAAATTTGAGTTGAACGGGGATTATGAAGAAAGGCGTTTTCTGGAATCTGTCAATTCAATAAAAGGGAACGCTGAGATAATTGAGGTAGAAGCCGAGGAACTTCCGGTGATTTTACCTGAGAGAGAGGGAAAAACAGAACTGATACAACCGCTTGTCACTATTTCAATCGAAGCAAGTCAGGAGTCTGAACCTGCTAAAACAGCGCAAGTGTCCCCTGAAGAAGAGTCATCTTTACCTGCGAAGGCAATCACGTCCTCAATGCCCGTAAAGCCAACAGTAAATCCGGTACCTGCTCCCAAACCTGTGTTTAATACACCTCCGCCTAAACCTCCGGTAAATAAAGAAGTTATAGCAAAACCAAGATACAAATACAATTTATGGCGGATAAGCATGGTTATTTTCCTGCTTTTAGCTTCAGCCTACACAGTCTATAAATTCATAGCCTATCAGAAACTGGGGTATGTTTATGTACTGACGGATGAATTGCTAGTGAGAACGTCATCCGACAAAACCGGGAAAGTATTAGGCAGTATGAATCTGTTTGGCAGGGCAAAGGGTAGGGATAATAAAGAAGTGCTTACATTTGCAGAACTGAAATTATATTCGAACGAAAAACAGGGAGCCTTTTATAAGGTTATCATGAGTGATTTTCCTTTTGTAAGTTATCTCTTTAATCTGGATGATATTGGCTATGTCTATGCCAAATATGTGACCACCGATAAAAGCATACAGGAAACCTATCAGAAGATTTTTAAGCCTATCAAAGATGATTATTATGAGTTGAAAAGTCTGGAATTTGCCTACCGTGCCATTATCGTAAATGCTATTACTACACAACCTGCACTGATGCGTCTGGTTTTAAAAGGCCCTTGTGACTCGCCTTCAATGAATACCCGGAATGCACCTCTGAGGATAGGCCAATATCAGAACAGAGACAAGACCGTTTTCTATGTTCTTGTGCAATTATCAGATGGAAATTATTATAGTATAGAAGGAGACGGCTTTTACAATGCATTGCCAGCCAAACCAATTTATCTGGGTGATGAACTGCTCGCTGAGCCGGGTAGGTTTCAGTTAAAGGGTGATTATTTTATCTGGCAAAACTGTGACAAAACTATTACGGCGAGAAACAATGGCGGAGAGTTTGATTATTTTATGATAGATTAAAAGTATTGGGAATATCTTAATAGTGGGGCAAAGTGTGACTTTGCCCTACTATTATTTTAGGGTAAACCAATTCATTATAAGCTGACTTCCTGCCTGGCAAAAATTTCCTGTATTGTATCAGTCACAATCCCTGCATTATGTGCATCCAGCATATCTGTGTGTATGCCTTTCAGGGTTATTGGGGTAGTCTTTTTAAAATAGGGTTTCCAATGCTCTCCGTCTTTATCAAGGATAGAATTATCGCAACCAAAATACAATAATTCACTATCAATATAGGTAGGGATGAGATTTTGGTATACATCCCAGATAATGGTCCGGTTATGATCTTTCTTTGGTTGATAGTAATTTTTTTTCTCAAGGTAGTGAAATACTTTTTTAGAATAAGAGAAGTGATCATAGAGATATTTTATACTATAATTTAATAAATCCCCTTGCTTCAGAAAATTTGTCGCTCTTTCAAAAAAGTTCTTATATAATGGAGCAGCCGAATAAATCGCGCTAGACTCAATAATTCCAATTAAACTATAGTGTTCAGGTATTTTATGAGAGATAATATGGTTCATAATTAATGACCCTGAACAAATACCCAGAAAACCTATATTAGGGCTATTATAATCAGGCATTTGCTTGAGTATAAACGCTGTAATGTACTGTAAATTTCTATTATCCGGTGGAGTATCTCCCCATTTCGGATAATTGATAATTCTTATCGTAGCCAATAAAGATAAATTCTTTAAAAATGCACGGGTGTTTTCTACCATACCCGGTAGCGCCGGAAAAACGTAGATGATTTGCTCCCGGTTCGTGTTCTCCTTTATATCAAGACTATTCAGGTAAGTATAAATTTCGTCGGGAGTCATTTCTCCATGTATCCAGTCTGTAGGTAGAGTTGTTCCTAAATCAGATTCCAACTGCACCAGAAAATTAACTGCATTTAAAGAATCTCCACCTGCGTCTTTCCACCTGATGTTCTTATCAAAAGAATATTCGTCTAAAAACTTGCTCCAGGTTCTGCGTAGTGTAAGCAATAGAAAATCATTTCCAGATACTGATAATTCCGGATTCTCATGCCCTGTATTGGCAAATTTTCCTGCTAATTTTTTCAATGCTTTATTGTCATTCTTAAAATTATGCAGGATGGGTATTTCTTTTACCTGAATACATCTTTGGGGAATCATATAATTAGGCAGACTTTCACCGAGCCAGTGTTTAAGCCTTGTTTCAGGTATTTCAGTATTACTGATATAAAAAGCAAATAATGCATTGTGTTTGTCAGTAGTGTGTAAAACAACGCCGCAACGCTCAATAGATGGGTGATTCATCAATGCACCTTCAATTTCGCTCAGCTCAATTCTATACCCGTTAATTTTTACCTGATTATCCTTACGTCCTATAAACTCCAGAAGTCCACGATCATTAATTCTACCCAAATCACCTGTTTTATAAGTTCTTATAGCAGGATTCTCTGGATTTTCATTGAAAGACTCCGCTGTCTGGGCAGGATTCTTCCAGTATCCCAGCGAAACGAAACGACTTTTCACGCATATCTCGCCTGGCGTTCCTTCGGCAACCTGCTCGTTTTTCTCATCCAGTAAAAGCATCTCTCTGTCTTCAACTGCATAGCCTAGCGGAATTAGTTCCTGATTGATAAGCGTAGTATGATTGATGAACCATTGACGATAAATAGTGGCTACTTCAGTGGCACCGATACCTACATACATCAAACAACCGGCAGAGAAAAACGCTTTATACAAATCAACATCTGTATTGTAGATTCTGTCGCCGGCCAGATAGATAAGCCTGACCGAAGAAAAATCAGATTTATCCGGGTTTAATTTCAGAAATGTTCTGAAAATATTGGGTATTGAATGATAGATAGTGATGCCTTCCCGCCTGATAAATTCGCTTAAATCATACAGACCAGTACTCTTCAGGTTTTTTATTACCAGCGTAGCGCTATTAAGCAATGCTCCATAAATATCCCGGATAGCTCCATTGACACCCGGTGAATAAAGTAATGTCAGGCGATCATTATCGTTCAAATGAATAGAATTGGTGTATTGCATTACATCATGTAACAGATTCCTTTGATTCTGGTAAACACCCTTGGGTATTCCCGTTGAGCCAGAAGTATAAATGATATAGGCAATGTCTTCAGGGGTTGCTTCAAAATCAGGATGATGGTCTTCATTGAAAGCTAAATTATCAATATTGACACGGTGAAGTGATTCTGAAAACAGAGATACATTGGTAGTAGTGATGATTGTCTTTATACCGGACTGCTCAATGATTAGCTGATTACGTGCAATGGGTAAATCAATATCCAAAGGCACATACGGACAGCCAATGGCCAGACAGGCAAGCATAGCTATAGGGAAATATACATCGTTCGGTAAGGCAATGCCGACAGGTCCATGACTGTCATTAGTGGCTTTAACCTCCAGCGCTAAACTTACAGCCTGTTTATAAACCACCTGATAACTCAATTGCTGCCCACCACATTTAATCGCAGTGTAAGTAGGGTTTCTTTGTACAACCTGGCTGAATAACTGAAATACCGGAGTATCGAGCCAGGCTTCTTCAAATTTACGGAAATTAATATCTGTAGGTCCTTGAAAATCTAACGGCATTTTTCTAACGTCTTTTTCGAAACACTCATCCATTTTACAATACTTTCGTCAGCGAAATCCAGAGGTAACACACAACCACAGGTGATAATATTGCCACTTGATTTGCTCATAATCAACTCCTGAATTTCTTCGTCAGTCTTGCATCCGGCCATTTCAGTGGCTGGTATTCCGACCAATAGCCTTTTTGAATACTTGTTCAGCAAAGGCTCAGGAATGCTGTTTTCAGGGTTATATTCGTAATGAATAAAGCAATTTGCAGGAATATCACCGAGAGAAAGGAAGATATCGCTCCCATGAATATGAAATATATTATAGAGGAGGTCTTTGCAGGCGTTCAGGCATTGTGTATCTGAATCCTCACCGAAAATTTTGTATAAGGCAGGGCTAAGGGCTCCGTATTGCATATGTTGCGTCACAAAGTAGATGCCTTTAGATCCTGCTTCAATCAGTTTATTGATTACAAACAAGGTGTTGTTTGTAATCTGCTCAATACCAGCCAGAACTTTTTCGGGATACTCCTCTGCATGCTGAAGAAAAACCTTTAGCCCTGCCATTTGTATTGCCTGAGAAAGAGGGCAGAAGACCGTTGACATAACAGGAGTATTATTCTGTACCTGTTCATAAACGAGCTTGCAGGCTCCTGTAATTTCGTGTAGCAAAGATGGTTGCGTTTGAGAAAAATCAGGAAGCGATAGCCAGTCTTCAGGATGCTGAATAATAGTTTTAGTGATAAATCGACGCCCCAGAGAATCGCCATTCCAGGTGTCTGTTGCACCATGACACACGGCCTGCCAGGTACCCGCAGGTGTAATTTTGATAAAGTCGCAGTGAAATTTTTGTTGAAACTCTATTGTTCTTGCAGCCAGTTCTTCCGACTTCTGGTCGGCCAATGGATGATGTTTCCAAAAAGACACGAGTTTTGGGAAATGGTACTCTTTTAAATCAGGAAAGGTCATGTAAGCAGTTTAAGCGTATGTTATGGTGGTTAAAAAGGAATTGTAAAGGTAATAAAAATAAGTTTTATGGAGAGCTTAAAAAAAAGTAAACAGGAGATTGTAATCTGTCAGAAAATTGGAGCTTGCCTTAAAATAGGGGAATTATTTAAGCGATTTTTGTATATCGAAGAGAAAAGTTATTGCTGCAATATATCGGGTTTATTAAAGAAATCAACAGCTTTATAAACAGGAAACTGATTTACTTTTCAAAAAGCCATTTGAATGGTACCATTCTTTTACTTTTGGCTTTAATTAAATTAAAATCCTGAATAGCATATTTTTCTATATGGGTCTGAGCTTCTTCGAGCGAGTCGGTAAATAAAAACAGTTTCAGGTCAGACACATCAATAGTGCCGATTTGTGCCATAAAGTCTATTTGTTCTTTCAAATTAGCATAATAAGATGTACCAAATAAAACTATAGGGAAGCGCTTCATCTTACCGGTCTGGATTAGGGTCATTGCTTCAAACATTTCATCCATTGTGCCAAATCCACCCGGAAAAACAATGAATCCATAAGAATATTTAGAAAGAAGAATTTTTCTGACAAAAAAGAAATTAAACTCAACTACTTTATCCAAATACGCATTAGGTTGTTGCTCATGTTCGAGTACAATATTACAGCCAATAGACATGCCACCTGCTTCTTTTGCCCCTCTGTTAGCTGCTTCCATAATTCCCGGTCCGCCACCTGTCATGACAGTAAAACCCAGATCAACCAATATTTTACCCATCTCGCGGGCCTGTTGATAATATTCATTGTTTTCTTTAATGCGCGCTGACCCAAATACTGTTACACAAGGGCCAACAAAATGCAATTTTCTGAATCCGGACAGGAATTCAATAAAGGTAGAAAATAGAAATTTTAATTCAGCCAGTCTGGATTTGGGGCCTTCCAGGAAACGGCGCTCATGAGTGCTTTTCATTACTACTTGGTCAACATTTGCACAAAAGTTCATAAAGTTATCATTTCGGGAAATGATAAAAATCATAAGCATACTTATCGTCAATCATAAACACTATGGGCAATAGATAATATACTTATGCGTGAAAATATTAGCATAAATGTCTGTTGTGAATCATTTGTCAGGATGATTGCAGTCATATCTTCAAAGTACCGCACGCTGTTCCTTTGTAATACTTTTCAGGCAGAGATTTCTGTAGTATAGGAATGTATTTTAAAGAAGGAGATTCTTCATATCATAATATTTTAAACAGGACAATGAAAAAATCAATAGAAAGAATATTCGATTTAACGGGTAAAACTGCCATCGTTACCGGAGGTGCAATGGGTATTGGAAAAGGCATAGCCGTGAAATTAGCCGATGCAGGGGCTTCTGTAATGATTGCAGATATAGTTTCTGATAAAGAGGCCGAAAATACCTTACTGGAAATCAGAAATGATGGTGGTATAGTAGACTATATACAGGTTGATCTAAGTGTAATTTCGAATCTGCCTATGGTCATTGAAAAAACACTCCAATCCTTTGGAGATATTCATATTCTGGTAAATAATGCTGGCATTTTTAATTATATGCCCGTTACAGAACTAACTGAAGAATTGTGGGACAAGACCATCAATCTAAATTTAAAGACCGTGGCTTTTCTTTCAAAATTGGTTGTCAATACTATGATTGATAAAAAACATGGAGGGAAAATAATCAATATATCTTCTATAGATAGTTTAAAACCTACCGGTAATTTAGCACAGTATGACTCATCAAAGGGCGGTGTTAGAATGCTAACGAAGTCTTTTGCAAAAGAAGTCGGCAAATATGGCATAACAGTTAATGACATTGCTCCGGGGGGAGTCAATACGCCCGGTGTCCAGAAAATAAGTGGGGTCGAACTCTCAGAAGAGCAAATCAAACAGGCAAAAGTGCAAATAGAGCAGCTTATGAAAATGCTACCATTAAAGAGAATGGGCGAACCTGAAGATATAGGCAATGCAGCATTATTTCTTGCCAGTGAGGCTTCAAGTTACATGACCGGAAGCACAATAGTTGTTGACGGCGGATTGCTTCTGGTGTAGGCAGAAGATTCATTTATAAATCAGAATGTATTATTTAGACCTAATTAATCAAATGGCTGCTTTCATATTTTTACCGATAGAAGTGTCTTTAATTATCCTGTTACTATTAATAGGAATATATGAGATCTATAACCAGTCATCCATCAAAAGAGGTTTAAGAAGATTGAATATTTTTTTCAAAAATAGCCTAAAAGTCTGATTTCTGAAAAGTGCAGAATATTGCTTCCGGAAGGATTTATCCATAACCCTCAATGCTTATACATTTTCTATTCACTGGATATAAATTTCACAATACCCTGTAAATTATAGCAAGATGAAAACAAATAACGAATTGCAGCAAGATGTTCTGGACGAACTCAACTGGAACCCGATGTTAAATGCATCTGAAATCGGTGTCATTGTTAAAGATGGAGTGGTTACACTCACCGGGAAAGTTGACACCTACCTGAAAAAGATTGTAGCAGAAAGAACCGCTAAAAAAGTAGCCGGAGTAAAAGCTGTGGCGATGGACATAGAAATCAAACTCCCAAATACCCGGCCTGACGATACAGATATAGCCAGAGCAGCAATCAATGCACTTAAATGGCATAGCTCTATTACTGAAGATAAAATAAAAATAGAGGTAGATAATGGATGGGTTACTTTAGAGGGAGAATTAAACTGGCCGTTTCAAAAGGACACTGCCGAAAATTGTATAGAAAAACTTACAGGGGTAAGAGGTATTTCTAACCTCATTACGATAAAGCCAAAGGCGGATGTTAAATTGATTAAAGACAATATTATCAAAGCATTTCAACGGAATGCGGCTTTGGAAGCCTCTAAAATAACCGTAGAAACTGAAGGAGACAAAGTGATTTTAAAGGGTACCGTACACTCGTGGTCAGAAAAAAATGAAGCTGAAAAAGCAGCATGGAATGCACCGGGTGTAGCACACGTAGAAGACAATCTGTTAATAGCTTCCTATTAAGGAATATTGTTTTGAATTAATCGCTATCATAGACTCTTTAGAAGGAGATTTATGATAGCGATTTCTTTTGTTATAGATGCTCAGTTGTTGCTGATAGTTTATAGATTTACAGTATTTCATGAGCTGAAATTTACCTTTATTCTAAGCCCATGCAATCACTAAAATTTCAAAATTGTTCAGGATTAGATTTCATCGAAGGATTTCAGCCACATGAATATTTGTTGAAGAACCTGTTTTAGTTGAGTTCATAGTATTGAGATGGAAGAAGCTAATGGATTTGTCAAAGTTTACCAGAAGTGACAGAAAAACCGCTGAAAAAACAGGCCAAGGAAAACAAACAGAATTTAAGATTCGTAAAGCTATTTTCCACAACATGAGTTTTGAAGCAAATGGTGTAAAGCAAAAAAAGAAGCAAGAAGTATAAGTCGGTACGGGGTAACTTATACTTTTGCTTCTTTAACTTTATGTATATACTTATCAATTATTACATCCCTGAATCTCTGCTTTGAAGACTGTGCCACTATTGGCTACAAAGCCGGGTTGTAATTCAATGCTTCTGCCTGCCTGATAATTTACGGCTGCTGAGGCATTGACTTTATTTGTTGCGGTTATCTTCTGTGATGCCTGCTTTGTGCCGATATTGCCGGAGTAATCATCGGCTGGACTTACGAAGTTTAAATCCCGTGGATGAATGGTCAGTGCATTTATACTTGTGCCGCTGACACTCACGCCGTCTGTTGAAATGACTCTTATCCGGTAGTTGGTTCCACCCGTTGCGCTTGCCGGAATAGTACAGGTGATGGTTCCTGCGGTATTGCCCGAACCAATCACCGTAGGGCTTATAAAAGTACTGCTTACGGGTTGGTTACCTACATTTGCCACGCTGCCGAATTTACCGCTGGCATCTGATAATTCTACCCTGAACTGATTGCCTACATTGAAAGCACCAGAAGTTGTAAAGGTTACGTCAATGTTGGTTCCGCTACATAGCACCGATCTTGAAAGTGTCGGCGTGCTGATAGTAGCCGCCGTTGGTAAAATAGTAAAGGTGGTGGTAACTGGTCCGTAATTGATATTACCTTGCAGGTTATCCTGCGAGTAACCTGTCACGGTCAGCGTATAAGTGCCGGGAGCTAGTATCCGTCCGTAAACATTGTTTTCAAGGTTATCAAAAATCGTATAAGGAGATACACTCTGAATGATAGTGATACTGTTGGAAGGTCCTTCAAAAAGCATATTCAGACTTTCTATCATCCGGTTTTGACAAACAGGTACTGCTATAATGGACACTGGCTCTGTCAATTGATTAATCGACATACCATTGGTAATTTTAAATAGCGGCTGATAAGGGTTGCCTGCTTTGACTAACTGGTATTCCAGTAGCTCATTACAAGGGTCGTTTCCTGTAACAATTACCGTAGTAGTGGCTGTTGCCGAACATGCACCGTTAGCTACTACTACGGTATAAATACCACTATTTCCGGTAGAAGCATTCGGAATTGTTGGAGTGGCCGAATTACTGCTGAAACTATCGGGACCTGTCCACGAATAGGTAGTGCCACCGGAAGCCATCAGTTCAATCGTTTCTCCTATGCTATAAGGCCCGGTATTATTGGCATTAGCAACTGGTCTGCTTATTATCTCCAAACCTGTCACCGCAGCACTTGAAACACTTACGCATGAACCCACTG
>CALRLN020000037.1:0-20028 GCA_943368675.1 Chitinophaga pinensis
TGCATTTATAGGCAGTTCTTTGCCTAGTATTTCTTGAAATTCGCTATATTTAGCCAGCTTTTTCGCTTTCGTTGACATATTTTAAGGATGTGAGAACCCACAAAATACAACTTCGAAACGAAAAAGCCTTTTTTGTCATGTACTTAGAAGTATTATACTGATAATATTGAGATAGATTATGAAAAACATCTGGCTCAAACAGGCATTTTTAGCTTATTTTATCATAATCAGGGGGTTTTTACAATAATTTTTGACATTAAAAATTGTAAAGTAGTGGATATTAGTAAAAATGTTACTATCTTTACAGGCTGTAAGAGAAAGGAGTCTGAAACAGATATAATAGTAGGTTTTTTGTCGTTGCTGGCTCCGGAGCATCTATCACTGATTAGTGTTTTTGCGACCTGGGTACAAAATGTAATAAAGAATCTTACTAAGAGTTATCGAGTTGAACACTTTCTTGATTGTTGGGGAGTAAAGTTCTATGATAAGGCAGGAAAAGCAATAAAATGCCATTTAAGAGCCTTACCGTTAGAATCAGATGCAGAAGGAAAACCTCTACTAGTATTTATTTCTGTTCAGGATATTACCCATTTAATGAAAGGGGAGGATTACTGGATAAGAGGAGTTTTTGGAGAGCAAGAGAAGAGAGTTTTTGTTTATCATTCGAATGAAGACAAGACTGTTGAGCAAGAGATTTTATCTGAAAGAGAAAAAGAAGTTCTGAAATATATTATACAAAATCTTAATACGAAGCAAATAGCCAGTATTTTAGAGATTAGCCCGAATACAGTAGATAATCATCGCCGGAACATGATAGCCAGAACCGGTACCCGTGATACCACAGCGTTGATTCATTTATGTAAAATGATGGGAATTGTATAGGAAATTTCGATATTAAAAATATTTTATATTTAGTAAGTGTTTGATAATTAGCGGATTGTAAAATTTATGTGGCTAGATAGTCAGAATGACTATTGTTATATCCGCAAATTATTGAGAAATCGCACACTTAACTAAAAAACTCACTTTTTTAGTCACAGCAAAAGTTGTTTTGGGTTCATCGGGGGACAGATTCTGCCCCCTTTGCCTTTTTTAGGGGTGTGTAGAAATAAAAAAACGCAAACGGGGCGTCTGCGTTTCTCTTCTAAAATTCTTCTATCTACAATTTATTTATACAAATCAGGAAATTCTTTTGGTTTTGCTTCGTGCATCATTTCATATACTGCATCAAAAATGGTTTCAGCATTTGGTTTTGAGAAATAATCTCCATCGGCTGCGTAAGCCGGGCGGTGTGCCTGCGCCGAAACAGCTTTCGGTGGAGAATCTAACCATTGGTAGGCCTGTTGCCCATCTAATACTTCCTGCATCATAAAGGCAGATGCTCCACCGGGTACATCTTCGTCGGCAAAAATTACCCGATTGGTTTTTTTGATTGATTCAACAATACTATGGTTGATATCAAAAGGCAATAGCGACTGAACATCTATTACTTCTGCATGAATACCTATCTGCTCTAACTGACTGGCGGCTTCCATTACGATTCTACACATAGAGCCATACGTAACTATGCTTATATCATCTCCTTTTTTCAGTATTTCAGGTACACCTAAAGGCACACAGATGTCTGCGAGGTTTGAAGGCATTTTCTCCTTCATACGATAGCCGTTCAGGCATTCAATAATCAAAGCAGGGTCATCACCTTTCAGAATAGTATTATAGAATCCGGCGGCCTGTACAAAATTGCGAGGAACTAAAATGTGGATTCCGCGTAGGGAACCCAACATCGCAGACATAGGAGAACCAGAGTGCCAGATGCCCTCCAGGCGGTGTCCACGTGTACGGACAATCAAAGGAGCTAACTGACCGCCGGCAGTGCGGTAACGCAATGAAGCCAGGTCGTCAGTGAGGGTGGCTAAGGCATAATAGATATAGTCAAAGTACTGAATTTCTACAATGGGGCGTAAGCCACGCATAGCTGCGCCGATTCCCTGCCCAATAATAGTGGTCTCACGAATACCCGTATCAGTTACCCTTAATTCACCGTATTTTTCCTGTAATCCGGCAAAACCCTGGTTTACATCACCTATATTGCCAACGTCTTCGCCTATGGCAAATACTCTGGGGTCATGGCTAAGTAGGAGGTCAAAATAGGTATTTATGATTTCACGTCCATCTACTACTGTACTTCGTTCATCATATTCAGGAGCTATGCCCCTGACATTCATAGGAGATGAAGGATATTCGCTTAGCAGATGCGTATTAAATCTTGCTTTATTTTCTACGGATACTTTTTCAAGCCAGTTGATTATTGCCTTTTTTGCTGGGCTGTCTTCCCGGCGCATGAGTACCAGTGCTTTTTTTACAAGGCTGATAATCTCTCTTCGCAAGGCATTTTCTGTATGCTCCAGTTCTTCTCTGAGGTGGGTGATGGCTGTAGCATGAGTGCTTTCAGCCGCAGCTTTTTTGAGCAATTGAATAGCGGCATCTATATCAGGCTTTATAGAATCCCGGTATGCTGCCCAGGCTGCATTGCGTGATTTTTTTGCAATATCTTTGGCTTTGGTCTCCACTGCTTTTATCTCCTCTTCGGTGGCGTAGCCATTCGATAAGATCCACTCTTTCAGATGAAGATTACAATCAAATTCATGCTCAAAATCCAGGCGCTCTCTTGATTTATAACGCTCATGAGAACCCGAAGTAGAGTGCCCTAGTTGCTGGGTTACTTCAATTACATGCACCAGAACAGGAACATGCTGGTCTCGGGCATAGCGTGCAGCTTTCTGATAGGTTTCAATGAGTTCTACATAATTCCAGGCACGGGCTACAAGAATTTCGATACCATTTGACCCGTCTTTTCGCTGGAATCCGGCCAGTGCCTCTGAAATACTGCTTTTGGTAGTCTGGTATTCTATCGGAACAGAAATACCGTAGCCATCATCCCATACTGAAAAAATGATAGGTATCTGTAAAACCCCTGCTGCATTGATTGATTCAAAAAACATTCCCTGCGAAGTAGAAGCATCACCGATAGTGGCAAAGCAGACTTCGTTTCCGTTTCTTGAAAATTTAGTGAGATATTGTAAGTCAGGATTTTGTCTGAATAATTTGGAGGCATAAGCCAAGCCGATAGAGCGGGGCATCTGGCCTGCCGTAGAAGATACATCACTGACGGTATTGTATAATTCAGTCTGATTGAGCCATTCTCCTTTATTGTCTATCCACCTGTTTCCGTAGTGGGCATTCATTGAGCGTCCTGCCGAAAAAGGATCATGGTTGATATCGGGGTGGGCATATAATTGGGCGAAGAATTGTTGCCAGGTGAGGGCACCAACAGCAGCTAAAAATGTTTGATCCCGGTAGTATCCTGAACGAAAATCGCCTTTTCTGAAGACCTTCGACATCGCTATCTGCGCCAGTTCTTTACCGTCACCGAATACTCCGAAATTAGCCCGGCCCATGAACACATCTTTTCGGCCGATTATGCTCACCTCCCGGCTTTCGCAGGCAATCTGGTAGTCATTTAAAACTTCTTCCTTAGTTAATAAAACATCTGTTGAGGTAATTAGATCTGATGCTTCAGTCATGCTTTCAATTTTGAATGGTTAAAGTGGGAAGGCGAATCCATACAAAAAATTGTAAATATACCTTACTAACTGCCAAAACTAAAATTAGTTGTCATACTAACTAATCATGTTGTAAAGTTAAAGAAAATATTTCTTTTTTAAAAAAAATGCCCCACGAAAGAGTATTTGTTAACGACTTGTTAAAAATTTGGTATATATATAGTATTATTATTTATTTGCGTTAGAAATAAGCATTAGAGCATGTTTATACATGCTCTGACTAATAAAGCAGAATTTATTTTAAACTTTTAATTATTTAAATCTAATGAAAAAATTAATTTCAACAATTGCGGTAGTTTTTGCATTTGTAGCAGCCGTGCAAGCCCAGGGAGTATTAAAATTCAATAAAGAAGTACATGATTTCGGTAAAGTAGCCGAAGGTCCATTAGCAACTTATAGCTTTGAAGTTACAAATACTGGTACTTCTCCGGTTGTTATCTCAAATGCTGCTGCTTCATGCGGCTGTACTACACCTGAGTGGTCAAAAGATCCGATTATGCCGGGTGCTAAAAGTGTAATCAAAGTTGGTTATAATACTTCGGGTCGTCCGGGTGCATTTACCAAAACAATTACTGTTACCAGCAACGCTGAAAACGCAACAGTAATCCTGACAATCAAAGGTGAAGTAACTGCTCCATCAGCAGCACCAGCCAATGCTCCGGCCTCATCGCCAAACGGAAAGAAAAAAGTATAAGTTTTAGAGAATATATTTTTTCGACAGAAAGCCATCTGCATGTAAGCAGGTGGATTGAGGTGAGTCCTCAACTTTAATACTGATAAAAAAGCACTTAGGAGAAAAATCTCTTAAGTGCTTTTTTTGTGCCCAGATTTTTCAGCATTTCACCAGAGAGATTTTTTGATTTACCCTTCTATCCATCTTAAAAACTCATTAGCTTTTGCTTTACTTATAATGATTTTTTCGGGTGTCTTTGTATTAAGCGATACTAACAGCTTTCTGGCAAAATAATGCTCTATCTCGCTTATAAAAGTGCGATTGATAATAAACTGACGGTTTGCACGGTAAAACTGGCGTGAATCGAGTATTTCTTCCAATTCATCCAGCGAATAACTGATATTTTGCTCTTTACCTTCAAAAAAAATGATGGTGTTATGATTGATTGAATAAAAGAATGGAATAGAAATGATATTTATAGGGATAATTTTCTCACGGAAATTAATCAGTATTGTTTGCTTCTGTGGTTTTTGCAATTGCTCAAACAGTAATTGAAGCGATTGATTAGGTTGTGAGGGCTGCTTCAGGCTTTCATATTTTTCGATGGATGCGCTTACATCAGCTTCACTGAAGGGTTTCAGAAGATAATCAATACCATTCGCTCTGAACGCCTGTAATGCATACTGGTCGTAGGCGGTACAGAAAATAATAGGGCAGGTAGGAGGGTGTAAATTAAAAATTTCGAAACTTAAACCGTCGGCAATCTGAATGTCTGAAAAAATCAAATCCGGGAAACCCACCTCTTCAAAATAGTGTAATCCCGATTCTACGGAGTCAATTTTTTCCAGAATCCGATAGTCAGGACTAATACTTTTTAACATTTTTTCGAGATTAGCAGCCGTTTTAGGTTCGTCTTCTATAATCACTATTTTCATAAAACAGGTATTTTAACTAAAAAATCTGTATCAGATTGTCGGACAGATAATGACTTATTCACCAGGATATTGCATCGGTTGTCAAGGTTCTTTAATCCTATTTTAGTTGATTGTTCAACTGTGCGCTTTGGTTGAAAATTATTCTGAATCAACAGGTAGTTCTGATCTGCCGAGATTTTAATTTTCAATGGCCTGGCTCGAGAAATAATATTATGTTTTACGGCATTTTCGATGAGTAATTGTAGTGACATGGAAGGGATTCTTCGTTCTGAATCTTCTTGTGTTAAATCGATTTCAAGGTTGATGTTATCTTCAAAGCGACTTTTCAGCATGAAAAAATACGCATTGGCGATTTTTAATTCATCACGTATTGTCACGAGATGAGACTCAGCGTTTTCAATCAAATATCTGTAAACTTCTGAAAGTTTTATGATGTACTCCACACTGTTTTCATCTTTCTCTTCTACCATTGCTTTGAGTGTATTAAACGAATTAAACAGAAAGTGCGGATTTAATTGAGCCTTTAGTTGCAATAATTGATTTTCAAGCTGATTTCGCTTCAGCCGTTCGTTTTCTGCTTCTACTTCTTTATATTTTCTGAAAATATTTGTAGAGTATAAAAAGGTAATTATTAATAAGTTTGCCACAACTCCCCGGAAACCAATGCCAGTCTGCTTTACTCCTTTCAGTTCATAAAGTATGCTCAGATATTTTGCCAGGAAAACCATTATATAATAAGCCATTACACTTGTAATTAAAATGATGAGTATATAGGCTATTTGTTGCGTAGTTCTCTTAGATAAATAATTGAATAATTGTAAATTGATTAACCAGAAGAAGACAGAAAATCCGAATATTCTCACAAAATCAATCAATAAATTAAAATAGTCCAGATTATCGTTACGGATGATGCTCAACACCAGATATATTGAAGCAATGCTGAGAGAGCTAAAAAAAATGATACGTATGTATATGTTCTGATTGCTCATTATTGACTGATTATTTTACCATCTGACATTGCCGGAACCAAGGTATTTTTCAGGGAATTGAATTCTGACAAAAGATAGTGCAACTGAAAGACGAAACCTATTTTTTCAATACGGATTTTTGCTGATTGATCAGGCAATTATATTATTTGCTTGATTTTTATTTCATACGTATGATTCCTTGCACCTGCTTCTGATTAATCAGAGGCAGGTGTAATTGTGCTACCTGAATACAGGCAAAAAAGATGGATGAATTATTGGCTTTTATTACCTGATTTCCGTGTTTTTTTTCTCAATAGTATAAGCGCCAAAATAGCCTAATGCTCCACCAGAAATATTGCTTGATGGATTTGAACCCACCGCTCCACTGTTGGGTCCTTGTCCTTGCTGTTTTGCCAGGGTTAAAAAATAATCGAAGGTAGCTTTATCTATACATTGCATCTCAACCGTGATTTTATCGTTGGTATTGATGTCAATACCACTATCTATTACCTGCTCAATATAATTACCGTTATTGAAGATGTCACTCCTGACGAAATAGGCACGGCTACGGATACCGTCGTTGCCGATGGTTGCCCAGCGATAATAGTTGACCTGTTCTTTCGGGTCATTATAAACCACAACCATTTTGGTCTTGGTATCAAAGCGAGAAACTGTCTGGTATTTT
Source organism: Chitinophaga pinensis (assembly GCA_943368675.1). Taxonomy (GTDB): domain Bacteria; phylum Bacteroidota; class Bacteroidia; order Cytophagales; family Spirosomataceae; genus Emticicia. The sequence goes on from CALRLN020000037.1 coordinate 6,885, forward strand.
AGGCTCTCAAACGCTACTTTCTGGGGCATAGAAGATTGCCCTTCGTAGGTTTGACCATTGTAATCGACCACCATTTTGTAAGTATGCCCGGAAATGCCTTTGAGGTTCTGAATGCGGTATACACCAGGGGATGGTTGCTGCAAATTTTCACTTTCGCCGGTTGTTATATCCGTTACACGTACAGAGGCAGTGGTAATAGGCGGAAACTCATTCTTTTGCTGAAAATCTTGCGAGAGCGTAATCTTTACCTCGTTTTGTGTACTATCATCTGTCATTTTACCTTCAATCACTATTTGAGGGTCAATGCTTCTGAGGTCAAGTTGTACAGTTTCGATACAGGAAGTCAGACCCAATAAAACGAAAAGATATATGGCTGTTTTATTCATTTTTATAGTTTTTAGAATTTGAAGTTGTATGTAACATACGGTACATACTTGAAAAGTGTCACTCTGCTCACCTCTGTGACTTCCGGATTATCAATGCTCTCACCAAAATTGTATGCGTATGGATTCGAACGACCATAAGCGTTGTAAATTCCAAAAGAAAGACTTGATTCGCGGTTTGGTTTTTTAATGAAATTTAAAGTTGCTCCTAAATCAAGGCGGTGGTAGTCGGGCATCCGATAGCCGTTTCGTTCTGAATATAAAAAGGCTACCCCCCCGTCAATTCTATATTTGCCAGTAGGAAATGTAACGGCATTGCCTGTATTATATACCCAGGTTGCGGAGACTGACCATTTTTTTGAGAACTGGTAAGTACCAACTATCGAAATATCATGTGTCCGGTCCTGCTTGGCTACATACCATTCATTATTATTGATACCATCAATTTTTCGTTCACTTCTGCTTAGTGTATAACCTACCCAACCTGTCAGGTTTCCGGTTTTCTTTCTTAATAAAAATTCAGCACCATAGGCACGCCCTTTGCCGAAAAGCAACTGTGATTCGATATTCTCGTTTTGTATAAAATCGGCACCGTCTTTATAATCTACCTGATTCTGCATAGATTTATAGTATATTTCTGTACTGAATTCATAGGCGTTATCCTGTAAGTTTTTAAAAACGCCTACAGAAATCTGATTTGCAATTTCCGGTTTGATATTGTTGGTATTCATCAGCCAGCGGTCGGTAGGCGATGCCGCATTTGAACTACTCAATAAATGTAAATGCTGTGTATTTCTGCTATAGGCTGCCTTGATTGAGAGAGAAGAATTGAGTAAATAACTTGCTGATACTCTGGGTTCAAGATTGAAGTAATTCTTCACTACTTTATTTCGGTCATAGGTAATGGTGTTTGTGAGTTTCCCCTGGTCATCAAACTCATAGAAATCGCTACCACCCATTACTGTAAAAGCGCTTAATCTTAAACCATACTCGATATTAAAATTTTGAGTTGGATTCCACTTATTCGTGGCATAGATAGCTGATTCAAAGGCTGTTTTATCAGGTTCAGTAGTGGCGTTTACACTGGAGTTTTCTCCGGTTGACTCCCGTGAGCGAGGGGTAAGGGTATGATGGATGATATTAACCCCAAAACGCATGGAGTTCTGAGGGTTTGGAAAAAAACTAAACTCTTGTTTAAGATTAATATCTTTAATATCAGAGCTTAACTGAAATTGATTAGACCCATTGGCTATATTTACCTGGTAATTATACTTGCTATAGATAAATGAAGTATTACTGAAAAGTTTCTCTGTAAATAAGTGATTCCATCGCAGCGTTCCGGTTGCATTTCCCCAGTCTATCCCGAATAAGTCATTGATGCCGAACTTATCCCTTCCAAAATAGCCTGATAAGTAAAGGCGGTCTTTATCAGAAAAAGCATAATTGAGCTTGGCATTGAGGTCGTAGAAATAAAGCGTGTTTTGATTGAGGTTTTCATTGTTTGATAACTTCAGAAATGCATCGGCATAGGTTCTGCGTCCGGTAATTAAAAAAGAACTTTTATCTTTCTGGATAGGACCCTCAACCGAGAGATGACTGGCGATTAAACCAATTCCGCCACCAATTTTAAAATCCCGGTTGCTGCCGTCATTCATTTTTATATCTAATACTGATGAGAGCCGTCCACCATATTGGGCCGGGCTGTTACCTTTATAAATACTCATATCTTTGATGGCGTCGGCATTGAATGTACTAAAGAAGCCAAGCAAATGAGACGCATTATAAACAGGGGCTTCATCTAATAAAATAAGGTTCTGGTCAATATTGCCGCCTCTTACATTAAACCCGCTATTACCTTCTCCTGCTGATTTGATACCCGGCAATAATTGCATTATTTTCAGCGGGTCTCTTTCTCCTAAAAGAACAGGCACCTGATTTATTTCTTTGATATTGAGTTTCTCAAAACCCATTGTCGGGTTGGTTACATTTTCGTTAGCGGCAGTAGCCTTAACAACCACTTCATTAAGCAAAGCTGCCTCGTCTGCCAGCTGGAAATCAATCTTTTGATTGGCCGTTAAGTTTATGTTTACGATTTTAGTTTCGTAGCCTATCATTCCTGCTGAGACTGTATAGTTTCCCTGCGGAATGGTAAGAGAATAAAAGCCGTACTCATTACACGAAACACCAACATTTGTTAATTCTTTGATACGTACAGCTGCTCCAATCATCAGCTCACCTGTTTTAGCATCTTTTACTGTACCGCTAATGGTAAATTTGTTTTCTGAAAACCCGCTTAAAGTGGAAGAGATAAGAATTGTAATAAGAATTGCTTTTATCATATTTTGTGTTTTTTCAGGCAAAAGTAATGTGAGAATCAAACGCTTCTAATAGGCTGATGCATGAGACGGGCAAGAAGGTAACTGAAACGGGCAAGAAGTATATTTATGGTCTGTGGGCTTATCCGGCAAGATAATAATTTCAACCACACAAGGGTTTCCACCGTTGCAGTTAAATAGGGCTATGTTAATCCGTTTTACCTTGTAACTGCATAGCTTCTTTGTATTTTGGCAGATTTAACTGATAAATTTTCAATTCATTTCCGGTAGGATTTGCCTAAATGAAAAAAAATATCGAATATCGAATTAAGAACTGTTAAAAAAACTAAGAATTTATTTGACCTTAGTTTTACCGAATGAATTCGGTGGCTAGAGAAACAATGGATTCTTTATTAGTGATGTTCTGGACTTAAGTCCGGAACAGTATACAGAAAAATACATTTGTTGCGTTAGACAGCGATTTTATTCGCTGTCGTTCTAATGAGATTCCCTAAATTCAATAACTAAAACCAGCGCCCGTACCTTATGAATTTTCTTTGCATCTGTACTTATTACAAAGGAGTAGAATTTTTGAAGTCCTGTAAAGCCGAAGGAAATACGGTTTATCTGTTAACCAATAAAAAGCTGGAAAATAAGGACTGGCCCTGGGAGTCGATAGACGAGACATTTTATTTAGACAATATTGATAACACGTTTGATACCTACAGTAATATCATAAAGGGACTGGCACACCTGATGCGCACCAAAAAGATTGACCGCATTGTGGCATTGGATGATTTTGATGTGGAGAAGGGAGCATTGGCCCGGGAGCATTTCAGAATACCGGGCATGGGACAGACAACCGCACGCTATTTCAGAGATAAACTGGCTATGCGTGTACAGGCATTATCGGCAGGCATTAATGTTCCGCCGTTCAGTCCGCTTTTTAATGATGTAGACATTACAGAATACCTTAACGCTACTTCTGCACCCTGGGTTATTAAACCCCGCTCAGAGGCATCGGCGGCAGGAATCAGAAAAGTGCATAGTTTTCAGGAAGCCTGGGATACCATTCATAGTTTAGGCGAAGAGAGACATAATTTTCTGATTGAGCAGTTCAAACCCGGTGATGTGTATCATATAGATGCATTGACGGTTGATGGCAAGGTGATTTTTTCAAGATGCAGCCAATACCTTAACACACCGTTTGAAGTAGCGCACGGTGGAGGTATCTTCCGGTCTGTAACAGTAGAGCATGGCTCAAAAGATGAGAAAGCACTTAAGAAAGTAAATGAGCAGGTGATGAAAGCCTTTGGCATGAAATTCAGTGCGTCTCATACAGAAGCTATTAAGTGCCATGAAGATGGCAAGTTTTATTTTCTGGAAACAGCCTCAAGAGTAGGAGGGGCGAATCTGGCCGAAATGGTAGAATACTCATCTGGTATTAATTTATGGCGTGAGTGGGCAAAGATAGAAACAGCCGTTGCCATAGGTGGCACCTACGAATTACCGCCGATTGATGATTATTATTCAGGCATTATCATCTCTCTGTCTTCACACCAATGGCCTGATTATAGTCTGTTTAATGACCCCGAAATAGTTTGGAAAATGAACGATGAATACCATATAGGCTTGATTGTCCGCTCGAAAAATCGGGAAAGAGTGATGGAGTTAATGGAAAAATATGCCTTAATGATTCGTGACCTGGGCTATCATGCCTCTGCGCCTGCACCTGACAAGCCTGTGCATTAAAAGTAGTACAGATTCTTAATTCGTCTGTATTATACCATAAAGTACAGATTGTCAAATATCAATCATTCAAACCTAATATGACTACACAAGAAATAATTGACTATGTAAACGCACACCCATCAGGAAAAGTGAAACTGGCTGTTGCCGATATTGATGGTATTTTAAGAGGTAAGTATATCAGCAAACAAAAATTTCAATCAGTAATTGAGGGAGATCTGGGCTTTTGTGATGTAGTGTTAGGTTGGGACATGGCCGATGTGTGTTATGATAATACCGATTTTACTGGCTGGCATTCCGGTTATCCTGATGCTAAAGTCAAATTGGATTTATCTACTTTCCGTAAGATTCCCTGGGAAAATGATATTCCGTTTTTTCTTGGTGAATTCATTGAAGAAGCGGCTGAAATATGCCCGAGAAATTTATTGAAAAGAATTATAGCAGAAACGGAGAATGCGGGTTTCAAGCCTTTTTTCTCGCAGGAATTTGAGTGGTTTAATTTTGAAGAAACACCCGTTTCGGCCAATGCCAAAGGTTTCCAGAATCTTACTCCGATGACTCCCGGCATGTTTGGCTATTCGATTCTGAGAAGCACCCTGAAAAACGATTACATGACTGCTCTGTTTGAGCATCTTTCTAAATTTGATGTGCCACTCGAAGGTCTGCATACTGAAACCGGGCCGGGCGTATATGAGGCGGCCATTACTTATTCTGATGTATTGAGCGCTGCCGACAGGGCATTGCTTTTTAAAACTTCGGTAAAAGAAATTGCCTATCTGCAAGGCATTATGGCCACATTTATGGCGAAAATCAACGAAAACCTGCCGGGGTGCAGTGGACACGTTCACCAAAGCCTGTGGGATGCTGATGCAAAGACTAATCTTTTTTATGATGAAAAATCGCCGAATCATATAAGCGAACTGATGCAAAGCTATATGGCAGGCCAATTGTATTGCCTGCCGCATATTTTACCGATGGTTGCGCCGACTATTAACAGTTATAAACGTCTGGTAGAAGGTGCATGGGCACCGACCACACTTACCTGGGCAGTAGATAACCGTACTGTGGCTCTCAGGGCATTGCCTATCAGCAAAAAATCATGCCGTTTAGAAACCCGTGTGGTTGGCTCTGACACCAACCCTTATCTGGCTTTGGCAGCTTGCCTTGCATCAGGGCTATATGGTATCCGTAAGAACATGAAGCTCAATCAGCCTGCTACTGTGGGTAATGGTTATAGAGATATAAGTAATGGAGTATTACCTAGAAACCTGGATGAGGCTACTAATACCATGAAAAACTCAGCAGTTGCCAAAGAGCTTTTTGGTGAAAAATTCGTTGCCCATTTTACCCAGACCCGTGACTGGGAATGGCGGCAATATGCCAAAGTAGTAACAGACTGGGAGTTAAAAAGGTATTTTGAGATTGTTTAACCAAGCCCCCGCATGATTATACTCGTTGTTTTTCTGGCAATTGTTTTCATTATTCTGTCTTCAACCCTGTTTAAATTACATCCTTTGATAGGCTTATTATTGGCTGCTTTGGGTGTGGGTATTTTTGCAGGGCTTCCTATCGATAAACTGGCCGAGACCATTGGTAAAGGTTTTGGTGAGCTAATGTCAAAAATTGGCCTGATGGTCATTTTAGGCTGTGTGATAGGGGCTATACTGGATAAATCGGGGGCGGCCATTAAAGTGGCAGATATTATCTTAAAACTCTTCGGAGAGAAATATCCGGCTTTTGCCATGTCGGTAATCGGGGCTATTGTAGGTATACCTGTTTTTTGTGATTCAGGCTTTATCATTCTGGCAAAACTTAATAAAATTGTAGCAAAAAAGACCAAAAAACCTCTTGGTACTATTGCTATTGCCTTATCCGGGGGGCTTTTTGCTACGCATACGCTGGTACCACCCACACCGGGGCCATTGTCGGCAGCAGGCAACATGGGCTTATCTCATCATATAGGTCTGGTTATTCTGATTGGTCTGGTGGTTTCTATTCCGAGTCTGTTTGTATCCACATGGTTTGCACAGAAATATGCCAGAAACCTAACTATTATTGAAGACCCCGAGGAGAATTGGGGCGATAAACACCATACAGTATTACCTGCGGGCTGGAAAGCCTTTATGCCTATTCTGTTACCTATTATATTAATTACGATAGCCTCATTTGCCAAAATCTTACAATTAAATGAAGGCCTCACCAAATGGCTGAATTTTTTTGGTAGTCCGTTGGTATCATTTCTGGTTGCCATCTTTTTTTCATATAGTTTGTTTCCTGAAAAACCCTTTGAGAAAATATTTGCCTGCTTTAAGAGCGGTATTGAGCATTGCGGTACTACCCTTGTATTAGTAGGAGCAGGTGGTGCTTTTGGCGCTGTATTGAAAGAAACTGCATTGAAAGACATTGTCAGTAACTGGTTAATAGTTAATCAGACCTCAGGGATGGTATTTTTAGTTATTGCTTTTCTGGTAGCAGCTTTCTTTAAAACGGCGCAGGGGTCTACCACTACTTCAATGGTATTAACATCCGGCATTCTGGCTCCCTTGCTTATTTCGATGGGGTTTACAAATCCTTTTGATTTAACGTTGTTGGTCATGGCGATTGGTAGCGGGGCTATGACGGTTTCTCATGCCAATGATGCCTGGTTTTGGGTAGTATCACAGTTTACGGGTCTTACACAAGGTGATGCCTATCGGACACATACTATTCTAACGGGTTTGCAGGGAGGTGTCAGCATTATTACTGTTTGTTTGATATACTTTGTTTATCATCTAATCTAAATTCTATTTTTGAATTTATTCTGAAAACAATTGCGAAGCGAGCTGGAAGCGACCGTCGCTCGGCTCGCGCCACAAGCAATTCATTTCGGAAGTTGTAACTAATCCGCCCAAAACGATGTTATCTTGTTTTAATCCTACTATATAAATTTCAGGATGGAAGAGGTAAATAAATTAGATAAAATAATCGATGCGAGGATGAAGCTGAAAGCTCGCTTCGAAGAAAAAATGAAGAATACCCCTTCGGTAGCAGATGAGCGCCCGATGGGAAAGGGAGAAATAAACAGGCATGGTATGCCGAAATTGCCTGTGGGGCAAACCATCACTCAGAAATGGCCTGTGCTGGATCTGGGTTATCATCCCGGTATTACTCCTGACCGCTGGCGCCTGACAGTAGACGGAGAAGTAGAAAACCCGGTAGTACTGACCTGGAAGGACTTTATGGATTTACCTCAGGTAGAAGATACCAGCGATTTTCATTGTGTAACTACATGGTCGAAAATGGATATGGTCTGGAAGGGGGTACGATTGATGGATATTGCTGCGTTGGTTCAGCCTAAAGAAACGGCTACACATATATTGTGCTATGGGTATGATACTTATACTACTAATGTATCGTTGGAAGAGGCCTTAAAACCAGATGTATTGCTGGCGCATACCGTTTATGACGAACCTCTGGCAAAAGAACATGGCGGCCCTGTGAGAATGATTACCCCACAATTATATGCCTGGAAGGGCTCGAAATGGATAAAAAGGATACAGTTTTTGCCTAAAAACAAATTAGGTTTCTGGGAAGAAAGAGGGTATTCTGATACGGCTTATCCGTGGAGGAATGATAGATATAGTTGAAAATCTGAGATATAAAAAAGGAGTCGCATAAAACTATGCGACTCCTTTGCGTTTCTGACCTTTATTTACCAATCTATTATTCTTTATCTGAAGGAAGCGTTACTCTTTTTACAGTGCCATCTTCTCTTTGTGTTACCATTACAAATACCACCCCTTTTTGTTTGCCGATGTTTATCTGGCCTACATAGTCACCGCTGAAGTCTTTAATTTCGTCTTTAGCAACTACATTTCCTTTTATATCCATCACCTTGATTGTTACGTCTCCTTTTTCCTGACTGCTGAAACGGAGATTCAGTATTTCTGTTTTAGGATTGTTAGGATATACGCTTAGTCCACGAACAGTTTTGCTTGAAGAGCTACCATCAAAAGCGAAGACATCAGGCAGAGTTTTGAACTCAAACTGCAAATCTTTACCCAATTGATTCAGATTTTCATTTAGTCCTTTCATGTCTAAGTCGAAATCTTTCATGTCTAAGTCTAAATTAAAATCTTCATTGAAATTGTCATTTTTCCCATCACGGCGATATACTCTCACGCGAGGTTTGTCTCTAATAACAATATCGTCATCATCATTGTGGAATTCGAAATGCTGATTTCCATTTCCATTTCCATTTCCATTTCTACCACGGCTATAGGATCTTATACGCGGTTTTTCTGAATCATAATTATAGCTGAAATGGTCGTCGTCATTACGCAACTCTCTTTCTTTTTCATCACCTGTAAAGCTCTCTACTTCTACCTTTGTACCTCTTACTTTCTTATCTTTGTTTTTAGCCATTACAGAATCCTGATAATTCTGAACCAGGTTTTCTTTTTGCTTTTCGCTTAAACCTGTAACGTCAAAACTTTTTTCATGTACTTTGGTTTCGCCATCAATATCCTGTTCGATTCTGATGCGTGTTGTACTTTTTTTGTCTTTCTTTTCCTGCGCAAACGAAACGAAAGAAGTAATAGCGAATGCGGCCAACAGACCTGCTTTCAGTGAACGACTAAATGTTGCTTTCATAATTTTATTATATTTTGTAATAACTTTAAAACAAATGACATTTACTGCCGGAGTAATGTTGCACAAACTTAGCAAAGACTATGCTTTGCCGGCTGTTAAAGTTTCTTAAAAATTGTTAATAAACTATTGTAACTGCCTTAAATACAGTTGGATAGTGTTTTCTAAGCCATAGTAAAGCGCATCACAGATAAGAGCATGACCAATAGAAACTTCCAGGAGATTCGGGATATTCTGTTTGAAGTAGGCAAGGTTTTCAAGGCTTAAATCATGGCCTGCGTTTACACCTAAACCCACTTGTTCGGCCACCTTTGCTGCTTTAGCATAGTCTCTGATGGCCTCTTCTTTATTTTCGGGATATACATGCGCATAGCGCTCGGTATATAGTTCAATACGGTCGGTTCCTGTTTCGGCTGCACCCTCTACCATGCGTTCGATTGGGTCAACAAAAATAGAAACCCGGATTCCTGCACTTTTGAAAATTGCAACCAGTTCTTTCAGGCGCTCACGATGGGTAATGGTATCCCAACCTGCATTAGAAGTAATGGCGTTCAAAGCATCAGGTACTAAGGTAACCTGTGTAGGCTTATTGGCCAATACCAGTTCAATAAATTTATCCTCAGTCGGATTCCCCTCAATATTAAATTCGGTCGTAACTATTTTCTTTAAGTCGTATACGTCCTGATAGCGGATGTGCCTTTCATCGGGGCGGGGGTGGACCGTAATGCCTTGTGCGCCGAAAGTTTCACAATCAATGGCTGTTTTTACTACATTCGGCATATTTCCCCCACGAGAATTTCTTAAAGTTGCTATTTTATTGATATTTACTGATAATTTTGTCATAATCTTTTTGAAGAAAGGAGAATGGAACAAGGAGAAGGGAAAAGAGAAAAACTACTGCACGGTGGCAATTTTCTTCATTCTGCGTTTTCCATTCTTTAAGATAAAACTAATTCCTGATAGTATTGGGTTCCCGGTTTGTGGGATAAAAATAACATTTTTCTGATTTCTGTGAACGATGCGAAACGAATATACGAATTGTGTTGTTCAGAAGAAATTGGATAGAAATATCTAATGTACAATAAACTACCAGCAAAATGGCACTAAAAACAGAAATTGACGCACAAATTAAAGCAGCAATGCTCGCTCGTGACACGGTAAGGCTAACGGCTTTACGCGACATTAAAAAAGTAATTTTATTAGAAGAAACCAAAGAGGGTAAAACAGGTGACCTGACGTCGGATGAGGAGTTGAAATTATTAACCAAAGCGGCTAAACAAAGAAGAGAATCAGCCGATATATATCGTACGCAAAATCGCCCTGATTTACTGGATAAAGAATTAGCCGAACTGGCGGTTATTGAAGAGTTTTTACCCAAACAATTATCAGATGATGAACTGAAAGCAAAACTACAGGAGATTATTGCCCGTGTAGGTGCAACAGGCCCGGGAGATATGGGTAAGGTAATGGGCGTAGCTTCTAAAGAACTGGCTGGTCTGGCTGATGGTAAGGCTATCTCTACAAATGTAAAATCGCTTTTAGCATAATATATTTTTCTGTATTTCAGGTAATGCCATGTTTTTGATAAGCATGGCATTGCTGTTTTAAACCATAAAACTATGTTTAATAATTTTGTATATCAGAACCCTGTAAAGATTCTTTTCGGGAAGGGACAGATTTCGCAATTAGGCAAACAGATACCTAAGGATGCTAAAATTCTGCTTACTTATGGTGGTGGAAGTATTTTTAAGAATGGCGTATATGAGCAGGTGAAAAATGCCTTATCGGATAGAAATATTATTGAGTTTGGTGGTATTGAAGCCAACCCGACCTACGAAACTTTGATGCAGGCAGTAGAATTGGGTAGAAAAGAAAGTATTGATTATCTGTTGGCTGTGGGTGGTGGCTCTGTGCTTGACGGAACCAAATTTATTGCAGCAGCGATACCCTATGAAGGTGGGGATGAATGGCAACTGGTAACGGGCGCGGCTAAAATAAAAAAGGCTTTGCCTATCGGTTCAGTACTGACCCTACCGGCTACAGGTTCGGAAATGAATTTCTTTGCGGTAATCAGCCGGAAGGAAACACACGAGAAGAAAGGAATGGGGCACCCGCTTTTATACCCGGTCTTTTCGATTCTTGACCCCGAAACCACTTATTCGCTACCTCAGAAACAGATTGCTAATGGCATTGCTGATGCATTTACACATGTAATGGAACAATACATGACCTATCCGGTTAATGCAGAGATTCAGGACCGCATGGCGGAATCCACCTTGCAAACACTCATTGCTGTGGCTCCGGTAACATTGGAAAATCCGACTGGTTATGAGGCCCGTGCTAATTTTATGTGGGCGGCTACGGTTGCATTGAATGGTTTTATAAGCGTGGGCGTGCCACAGGATTGGGCGACACATGAGATTGGTCATGAACTGACGGCTTTTCATGGCATAGATCATGCCCGCACGCTGGCAGTAGTATTGCCACATCTAATGAGGCTTAAAAAAGAAGAAAAACGAGGCAAGTTGATTCAATATGCCCAAAGGGTGTGGAATCTGAGTGGTACTGATGATGAACTGGTTGAGGGCGCTATTCAGAAAACGATTGATTTCTATGAGTCGCTGGGTATTCCGACCAAAGCCAGTGCTTATGGTATTGGTCAGGAAACTGTTGACAAGATTGTAAAGCGTTTTGAAGAGGGTAAAGTGGTATTGGGAGAAAGAGGAGATATTACACCTGCGGTTGTTGGGGAGATTTTGGAGATGAGTATTGGGTGACGGATATGATAGCATCGAAGCATTTTAAATTTTAAAATATTCTAAATGTGAACAAATACTATTGTCGAAAATGTGCGAGAGAATTAGGCTATATTACTTAGGTTGATGAGGAAACCGATTTTTTAGGTAGCGTTGGAAGTTATAAGTTTAAAAAATTTCTTAAGCATACATCTATTCCTGATACATCCACAAATATTGTCTCTATATTCGATAGTCCTGATTATTACACTTATAAGGATTATATTATAAATACTGGTTATTCTGGAAGTGTTGAGATTGATAATCAAGATAGATTAAATCTAATTTGGTTTGCTAATAAAAAAACTGGGGAATCTTTTGAGAAAGGGGAGTACATGCATGATACTGATGGTGTAAAATTAGTATTGCATTTTGGCTCAGCGAGAATTCATCCAATTCCCACAGGTTCTTCAGGATTTTTAAGAGAGAATTGTTTTAAATGTGACAATTTACTTTTTAAATAGAATTTGTAGCAAACAAAAACAGCCCCTCAACCGAGGAGCTGTTTGCCAAATTAATTACAATCTATTGTAACGTATTCTTTTGTCAAATTCTTATTTCACTACTTTCATGGTACCGAACATCAACCGCCAGTGACCGGGGAATGTACATACATAAGGGTAATTACCCGGATCTGTCGGTGCAGTGAATTTTAAACGGTAGGTTTCGTTGGGGTTTACCAATGGGGTAGCCGCTAAAACCTGTGGTATAGCAGGTACATAACCTTTCTCGGCGGCATCTTTTTGTGTAATCATTTTGTCTGAGGCATTGCCGATGATTTCCATGCTCTTCTGCTTGCCAATTACGATATTGTGTTGCATGGCATCAGGGTTTTCGAATACCAGTACTACCGGCTTACCTGCTTTAACGGTAAACTCCTTCTTATCAAATTTCATCTCTTCTTTAACAGACCTGATATTGATAACGATGGCATCTTTATCGTCGTCAGCATTGCTGCTTTTCAGACCCCAGGCTACCAGCAATTTATTTAGTCTCTCCGCATTGGTTTCAGTAAGTTTAGTACTCAGAGAAGCTAAAAATTGCTGATTATCCGCTGTTACTGTACCTTTTCTGCGAGGGTTCCAGCCGTTTGAGATACCTTTCAGCAGCGCTACGTTTTCGGTAGCAGGTAGTTTATCCCAGACCTTTAGCATAGTAACCAGCGTATCGGCAGGCATAACCGAAGAATAACTCCTGGCGGCTCTTTCGAGTGCAAAGGTTGATAGTTTCTGTGCCTGTTGGAAGGTTACCTTCCTGCTATAATAGTTGTTCT
>CALRLN020000038.1:0-19587 GCA_943368675.1 Chitinophaga pinensis
TTATTTGAATAAACAATCAAAGATTTTGAAGAGAAAATAAAAAACCTTACTCTTGCAAAAAACCGAATACCTGTTTGTTTTGTTGCTGAAATTAAGAGACCTTTAACATAAACCAAAACCGAATATTATTTCATTATGAAAAAGATTCAGAATCTACTGCTGCTTTTGCTTATTTCGGTGCAGACATTTGCGCAGAATCTCAACATTCCGATTCCTAATAATCCAGCCGTAAAGACCGGAACGCTAAAAAATGGTATCAAATATTATATTCTTAAAAATGCCGAGCCTAAAAACCGTATGGAACTCCGCCTTGTAGTAAATGCCGGGTCTATCCTTGAAACAGACCAGCAACTGGGTCTGGCTCACTTTATGGAACACATGAATTTTAATGGCACAAAAGAATTTCCTAAAAACCAGTTGGTTGATTTTCTTCAGAAATCTGGGATGAAGTTCGGTGCTGACTTAAATGCTTCCACAAGTTTCGACGAAACAATCTACCAGTTACAGGTACCGACTGATTCAGCTAAATTGTTTGAACGTGCATTTCAGATTCTGGCTGACTGGTCGCATTATGCAACGCTTGATACTACTGAAATCAATAATGAAAGAGGTATAGTATTGGAAGAAGAAAGAGCAAGATTTAAAAATGCTCAGGGCCGTGTGCAACAGAAACTGCTTCCTTTATTATTGAACAATTCAAGATATGCCGAACGTATTCCTATCGGTAAAGTTGATGTTCTGAATACATTCAAAGCCGACCAAATTATTAAATTTTATAAAGACTGGTATCGCCCTGATTTAATGGCCGTTGTTGCAGTAGGAGATTTTGACCCTGCACAGGTAGAAGGACTGATTAAAGAGAAATTCAGTAATATTCCTGAAAATAAAAACGGCCCTAAACGTGTAAAATACGATATACCGCCAGCCAAAGGCACCCAAACGGCATTAATTGTCGATAAAGAAATGCCTCAGTCAAGTTTTCAGTTAATTACAAGATTGCCGAAAGAGAAAACGAAAACACAGGCAGATTACCGCACAGATATTGCTGAGAATTTATTCAATCAGATGGTTGGTACCCGCTTGCAGGAAATCACGAAGAAGCCAAATCCGCCATTTGTTTTCGCTATCATGGCTTATAGTCCATTTCTGGCAGGGCTGGATGCTTTTCAGGTAATAACAGTACCAAAGAATGCAGAAGGATTAGAAACCGCCATCAAGGCTGTAATTGATGAACAGGAGCGATTAAAGCGTTTTGGTTTTTCAAAAGGCGAATTAGAAAGAGCCAAGAAAGATTATATGGCAAGCGCCGAAAAAAACTATAAGGAAAAAGATAAAACTAAGTCAGCAGTGTTTGTCAATGGCATGATTCAGAATTATTTGCAAGGCAGCGCCTATACAGATGCTGATTTCAGGTATGAGTTTGTGAAAAAACATCTGGAAGGTATCACCCTGGCAGAAGTAAACGCCATTGCAGCAAAGGTAATTAAAGAAGATAACCGTTTAGGAATGGTAATAGGTTCTGAAAAAGACAAGGATAAGTTGCCATCAGAGGCAAAGATTCTCGAATTGATTAATACGAAAAATCCGAACCTGAAGCCGTATGAAGATGAAACAATTGCAACATCAATACTGGAGCAGATTCCAACAGGTACGAAGGTAGTGGCAGAAAAGAAGGTAGAAGAAATAGGGGTAACTGAACTCACTTTTGGCAATGGCATAAAAGCAGCATTAAAACCTACTACATTCAAAAACGACCAGATACTGTTTTCAGGTGTGAGCAAAGGTGGTACTTCGCTATACAGCGATGCTGACTATTATTCGGCAGAACTGGCTACAACAGCGGTTTCACAGGGAGGTGTTGGAAAATTGTCAGATACACAACTGGATAAATTTCTGGCAGGTAAAGTGGTCAATGTATTTACTTATATAGATGAGCTTAACGAGGGTATTTCGGGTAATACTACGCCAAATGACCTTGAAACAGCCTTACAATTGATGTATGCCTATGTAGTACATCCAAGAAGAGACGATGAAGTAGTAAAGAGCTTTCTGAAAAACCAGAAAGAACTAATTGCTAACTCTCTTAAAACACTTACGCCCGAAAAAGTATTCAGTGATACCATTACGAATGTCTTATATCAGAAAAATTTCCGCCGCTCGCCTATAAAACCGGAAGACATCGACAGGGTAAATCTTGATCGTGCTTTTGAAATATACAAAGATCGTTTCAGCGATTTAAGCGATTTTACCTTTGTATTCGTTGGGAATTTTGAAGTCGAGAAAATAAAGCCTTTGTTAGAAAAATATATCGGGGGGCTACCTTCAACCAAACGTACTGAGACGTTTAAAGACCTGCATATAGAAAAAGTAAAAGGTAAGATTGAGAAAACTGTGTATAAAGGGCTGGAAGATAAAGCCTCTGTTAACCTGCAATTTAACGGAACATTTAGTTATACAGAAGAAGAGAGAGTCAACCTTGATGCCCTGGCAGAAGTATTGGATATTAAACTAACCGAAAAATTACGTGAAGAAGCTGCCGGGGTATACTCTCCAAGTATCCGCGCTTCTTATGATAAGTTACCAAAACCCAGCTATAACCTGACAATTTCTTTTGGTTGCTCACCCGCCAATGCTGAAAAACTGGCTAAAATTGCTATTGATGAAATTGAGAAAATCAAAGCTAATGGACCAGAAGCTGTAGATATTGATAAGGTAAAAGCCGAAGAAAAACGCTCTGTTGAACTACAGGTAAAAGAAAACGGTTTCTGGAATTCATATCTGGCTGACCAATATTTTGATGGAGAAGATCTGAACTTTATCAACCGTTACAGCAAAGAAATGATAGACAAAATAAGTGTAGCAAGTGTCAAGAAAGCCGCAAATCAATTCCTGAGTGATAATTTTGCCAAATTTGTATTATTACCTGAGAAGAAGTAGGCTTAAATACTTATAAATGAAAAGGACCAATTCACGATTGATTTGGTCCTTTTCCTTTTTTAAAATGAAGTCAGTTTATTCCTCAATCGCCACCAGATAAAGAAAGATCTCATTGCTAAGACCAATACAACAGGTATAAGCGAATAATTAATTTCCTGCGGTAAAAATGCCCAGCTTGCCAGAAATAATAACTGAATAATACCATAAGCCAGAAAATGCGTGGCTAGCCATGTACGGTTATTATCTTTTTTAATTAGCAAAGCAATCGGAAACAGCAGAGGGTATGCCCAGATGATATTCAGGTTATATGCTGTAACTCCATGATTAGTAAAGAACCACAGAAAAATAATTAACCATCCGACAAGGCCTGTGATAGTGAACAAAACTTTGTCAAACAGAAAGTTAGTATTGTTTTTCTTTAACTGAAATAATGTCAGTGCGCCTGCCAATATAAAAAGGCTCCAGAATAATATATTGGGTGTAATGATTTCTTTTTCTTTTACAACATCATTGAGAACCTCCGGATTTATCATTCTTTTTTGCGATACAAAAGGTACCCAGACCCCATTTTGTTTTATTTTAGCATGATCAAATGCATCATGTAAGTTATCAGGCAGGAACATGGCTCCATTTGCCCCTGTCACCCGGTCAGACGGCTCGCCTATAGCTAAATCCATTCCAAAATCAGCCCATAATTTATTATTTTTTCGGGCATATACATCAATCCATTGGCGGTAACTACTATCGGCATGAACATTGTTTGCGAAAGTCAGACTATCTCCGCAAACTGTTTTAAATACGTCTCTTAGTCGGCTGGAACAGTTATCATAAAAGAACTTATAGGCGTACTCTCTGTTTTCAGGTAAAAAGTTTCTTGCAAGAAAATCCGCTACATCCTGCTTTTGCTTATGAGAAAGATTTAAAATCTGTTCCTGAACAAGCCGTTTATCTTCATTCCACCCATGCTGTCCATAAACTTCAGCATCAAAATAATTCCAGACAATCTGATACGGTAATGTACCCCTTAAAAACTTTAGATAGAAACCTTTCGTTCTGAAATCAAAAGCGCCATAGTTATAGACAATATCTATTCCCTGCATTGGGTCTTTTATTCTGATTGCACTATGGCCGAAAGTAGAATAAAGCTCATCGCCCGGAGCAATCGTCAATAAACTTACAGTGGAATGAGGTAAAAGGGTTTGAGCGCTGGAAAAAACAGAGATAAAGGCAAAAAATATTAGTAGGGTGTATCTTTTCATGCAGGATAATGTTTTGCTGCAAAGGTAAAATAAAAGCACACAGGTTTCAAAACCTGTGTGCTTATTTCATTGTATTAAAAAATGTTAATAACGTACAATTTTGATAGAAGAAAGACCTGCGTCCGCATCAATCTTGATTTTCTTAGCGGCTTTGTCATAGCCTGGTGTTTGCCATACGCCATCTCTAACTTTTTCAAATTCATCCAGTTCTTTTGAGTTCAGCGCACCATCCATTCTTAATTCACAGCCTACCCCTTGCGGTACACTCAGTTTTACACTCGTAACACCTGAATTGATTTCAACATCCACATTGTCTACTTTGTCTCCGAGCTTCACATCTAAATCTGCTGCGCCAGAGTTCATATTTAATCTTTTGACTTTATAATCAGTAAAATCAAAATCAACTTCTCCGGCACCTATACCGAGGTCAATATCCCAGATGGGTGACTTGTTGAGCTTAATTACCACATCGTTATCAAAATTATTATCACTGTCGAAATGAAAATTGCCTTTTTTGCCTTTTTGCTCAAACTCAATGGTTTTTATGCCATTTGCCAGGTCTTCTGTCAGTACATAACCGCTTCTGTATTGCAGGTGTGTTGATGCCTCAAAAAGATTAGTAGTTGATTCTTCCAGGTCAAACTCGGCTGCACCACCACCTATTTTCAATTTTGTTTCTGTTATTCCTGAGGCTAGTGGTACGGTAAAATAATTCTTATATCCGCCTTTCACTGCACTATCCGAACCTGATGAATTACTGTCATGGTCGATGTCATCATCGTCGTTATCATCATCATCAAAATCCACGTGCCAGTCATGGCCGTCCTTCCAGTCGTTTACGCCATCATCTACACAGGTAAAAATTCCCAGTGGTATGGCAAATGCGATTAAAAGGGCCGAAGTGGCATTATAAATAGAGCGCCTGCGATTCAAAAAGGCAAATACACCGGCTAAAATTAAGAGAAGAGGCCAGAAACGGGCAATGTCGCCAAAAGACCAGTTCAGATTAAACCAATCAAGGTTAGTGCCTAAAAACAGGATACCAATAACAATAAGTATAGCACCCCAGAAAATATTACTACTTCTTTTTTCCATTGTTTTAAGAGTTTAGAACTCCCATTATCAGCCTGTTTTCTGATTATTCAGGTAATAAGAACCCTTTCCCATTTCGGGTAAAACCTCAACGAGAAAGGGCAGGGAGTGGGGGTTATCAAAGATTCGTATCTATATCGTTTTTAGGATAATTAGGGAAATTATCATCTCTGCGGTCTCTAACAATTAACCAGACACCCAAACCAACCAGAATCAACGGCCACATCTGGCCAATGTATCTCCACAGGTTAATATGAAAGAAAGTTTTAAAAGAGAAGATAATACCCAGGATGATCAGGATAGCTCCTCCAACCAAATTGTTGTTTTGATTGCGACTGCTCATAGTTGTAAAATTTGAGGTTTCAGAATTAATAGTTTCGTTTATATTGACACCTGCGTAACCGTAAGAATCCTTAACGGGCAATACTACCCATAAAATAATATAAGTAAGCCCTGACGGGAACGGCGTAAAAAATAATAATACAAAAAGTACACGAATAAGTGTTACATCCAGATTAAAATATTCGGCTAAACCCTGTGCAACTCCTCCCAGGGTCTGGTTTTGTCTGATACGATAAAGTCTCTTTTCCATTTTTTTGTTAGTTTAAGGGCAAACTTTCGTTTGCCCCATAGTATGTTTTGAGTAATTTACGCCACTGCCAATCCCCTCATTTTTTAAATTATGAGTTAATAATGATATTGTTGTTTTGCATTACAGACTCTTTTGTTGGCATAATAGCCCATAAAATGATGTACGGAATTATGGCAGGGATAGGAGCAAAGAAAGCCACTACAAACAATACCCTTACAAGGGTTACATCTATATTGAAATATTCAGCAAAGCCGGCGGCTACACCACCCAACATTTTACTATTTTTGATTCTATACAATCGCTTTTCCATTTTCTTATTTTATTTTAATTTGTATGTTTCGTTTAATTTCAACCATCATTGTGTGATTGATGAAACAAAGATATAGGCTAAAGACGGTACTATGTATAGCAAACTACATGAATGGAAATTTTTAATGTCAAAGGGAAAAATTATAGGACGATTTATCACTACATCATATCTGAATCCCCTTTTAAGCGGTATTGTTGGCAATTACTTGCTCTACAAATATAAGCTAATTTTGACCTGAAATATTAAACGACTGATTATCAGTAGATTAGTTTTATATGACGATGAACACCTGAAAATCGATTAATCTACCTCCAATTGCTCTAATATCTCACTCAGTTCGTCATAATCTTTATATCCGGGGCGTAACTCACGCGTGCCTTTCAAGGCGATGCCTTTGACAGGGGTTTCTTCCAGAATACTGATTACATTTTCGGCAGTAATACCGAACCCAAGAATAAGCGGGTGGTCTGAAGCATATTCTTTCAGGTGATACAATACGAAGTCAGTCAATTCCTGCCCTTCAATCAGAAAATAGGAAACAAAAGTATTGTAGAGTTTCAGGTAATCTTCCAGGTAGGCACTTTCAGCATCGAGTTTCAGAATAATGGGTTTTCCTGAACTACTAATATTGGGCAACAAAGCAGGATCGGCTATTTGCAGAATATCTATTTCATACGTTTGCAGGAGCGTGGCTATTTCATCATAATCTGAAGATTCTGTTTCTCCCACTATTTGCACCCCTGCCACCCAGGATTTGATTTCTTTCAGTATTTCAGACGGCACATAATCATCAGAAAATTTATCCATCACAAAACCAACCATGTCAACGCCCATTCCTGCACAATAGCGTGCATCAGATAAATTGGTGATATTACCTACTTTTACAAGTGTTCGTAGTGCCATACAGAAATATTATTATCAATCGAGCCTCAAAATTAGTTCAGAACTAATCAGAATCAAATTCTGTTGACTAATTTTGCATATTATTTCACAAAGAGCATATACAAATATGCCCCAAAACGGTAGACTTTGAATCTACGGCAGTTAAACCAATGAGTAAACACGGACGAATTTTAGTCGCCATGAGTGGCGGCATTGACAGCTCCCTTGCAGCCGTAATGCTACATGAGCAAGGATACGAAGTGATAGGTATGACCATGAAAACATGGGATTATGCCTCATCAGGCGGAAACAAAAAAGAAACAGGTTGTTGCAGTCTTGATTCTATCAATGATGCCCGCAATATAGCCGTTAGCCTGGGCTTTCCTCATTATATTCTCGATATCAGAAATGAATTCGGCGATTATGTAATCGACCATTTTACTGGTGAGTATCTGGAAGGGCGCACACCCAACCCTTGTGTATTGTGTAACACACACATAAAATGGGATGCGCTTTTGAGAAGAGCAGATAAGCTGGATTGTGAGTTTATAGCCACAGGGCACTATGCTAATGTAAGAAAAGAAAACGACAGACATATTATTTCGAAAGGGGTAGATACCTGGAAAGACCAGAGCTATGTTTTGTGGGGTGTTTCGCAAGAAAGCCTGTCACGGACAAAATTACCTTTAGGGCACCTGAAAAAAACTGAAATCAGGGCAATGGCTACCGAGAAAGGATTTTATGACCTGGTTAACAAGTCGGAGTCGTACGAAATCTGTTTTGTACCTGATAATGATTACAGGGGATTTTTGAAACGTAGGGTAGAGGGGCTTGAAGAAAGAGTAAAAGGAGGTAATTTCGTCATGCAGGATGGTAAAGTTGTTGGTCAGCACGAAGGTTATCCGTTTTATACAATAGGCCAAAGAAAAGGTTTAGGGATTGCTTTGGGCAGACCTGTATTCGTAACCGAAATCAGAAAAGATACCAATGAAGTAGTTTTAGGAGAAGAAAAAGACCTTGAAAAAGACGGAATGATGGTAGGAAAACTGGTAATGCAAAAATATGAAAGCCTGATTGACAGACCCCTGGAAACTGTCACGAAAGTTCGTTATAAGCACGAAGGTTCTCCTGCACAGATAATTCAGGAAGGTGAAAAAATGAAGGTTATCTTTCATGAGCCTGTAACAGGTATCGCACCCGGTCAGGCAGCAGTCTTTTATGAGGGTGATGATGTAGTAGGGGGAGGTTGGATATTGAAGAGCTTTAAGCAATCTAACGATATTTTCTGATGTTGTTTCTGATAGCTTTACTAGTCATTTAACTGTTAAATTGTGTCAACCTTTAGGGTCTGACACAATTTTTTATTTCGGAATAACAAATCTGCACCTGAATCGTTATATTTGAAGTATTTACCGGATAATCTATGAAGAAGAATTTACTTGCATTTTTATTTATATTACTTCAGTTGTCAGCCTTTGCTCAAAACCAATATCTGGTTGTGTTTAAAGACAAAGCTAACTCTACCTATTCTGTTTCTAATCCAAAGCAATTTCTTTCAGACCGTTCCATTCAAAGACGGGCTAAGCAAAATATAGCAGTTACCGAGCGGGATTTACCGCCTAATGCATCATATTTAAGCGAAATAAGCAAAACCGGCGCAAAGATTTTGTGTAAATCACGGTGGCTGAATGCTGCCCTGATTGAAACTGATGCTGTTACTTTAGAGAAAATACTTAAGCTTTCGTTTGTGAGAGGTTTAGAGGGTGCAGGAGATATCAGATTTGCCCGAGCTAACGGTGTAAGCGAAGTTGAGGTTACCAGAAATAAGTTTGGTTCAGAAGAAAGTACAGACAACGGATATTCTCAGACACAATTAGCTATGCTGGGGGCTGATAAAATGCATCAGAAGGGTTTCAGAGGTGAAGGAATGCTGATTGGTGTGCTGGATTCCGGCTTTCAGAATGCTGACCAGTTGAGTTTTTTCAAAGATTTATTTGCAGAAAAAAGAGTGGTGGGTACATTCGACTTTGTTGACCGGGAATTGAATGTATATAATGACCACTCTCATGGTACCAATGTGCTGTCATGTATGGCTGCCTATGAGAGTGGTAAAATAGTCGGGACAGCCTATAAAGCTAGTTACTTACTGCTGCGTACAGAAGATGTGTTTTCTGAGACAAAACGTGAAGAGGCTAACTGGCTTTTTGGAGCCGAGATGGCTGATAGCGTTGGTGTTGATGTGATTAATACATCTTTAGGCTATTCAACTTTTGATAATCCGGCACAAAATTATAAATATGCAGATATGAATGGCGACCGCGCTCTGGCAACAAGGGCAGCAGACTGGGCGTCGCAAGCAGGGATTCTGGTTGTAGCATCTGCCGGAAATGAAGGTGATGATGCCTGGAAATATATTGGTACTCCAGCTGACGCTGATTCGATCATTGCTGTTGGGGCAGTATCAAGCACCAGAAATATAGCAGCATTTAGTTCATATGGCCCGTCAGGCGATGGCAGAATTAAACCTGATTTATCTGCCCAGGGCCAAGGCACGCTTGTTGGTACACCTTCTAATACATTTAGCTATAGCAATGGCACCTCTTTTTCTTCACCTCTGATGGCAGGTTTTGCAGCAGGTTTCTGGCAGGCCTTTCCTGAATTAACCAATATGCAGGTAAGAGCTTATCTGATTCGTTCTGCCAGCCAATACGAAAACCCAGATACAAGGGTAGGGTATGGTATACCGGACTTTGATAAAGCCTATGAAATAGCGGAGTTAGAAAAGTTAATAGATAATCTCAAAAAACAGGGTAAAGATGTTGTGGTTTTTCCGAATCCTGGCAATAGTCTGACAGATCCGATGAGAGTATGGGTATTGAAAGATGATGCAGGAAAAAACTTTGAGTATAAATTAGTTGATATGGCCGGCAAAGTTATATGGTCATTGGCAACAACTGATAAAAATATTACGATTCCTACAAAGGCCGATTACTGGCAAAGTAATTATATCCTGAAGGTTACATCAGAAAACCTGAACTTCACCGCCAAAGTTGCCAGGAATTAGATATAGTCTTTGTTCAAATTTGAAATCGCGAAACTTTGCAGCAATGAGTCGTGATTTGTATAAGCCTATTTCGGGCTAGGTAAACTCCTTTGCTGTTGAGAAACTACCTTATCTTTTTTATCGTTCTGCAAGAATAGTTAACGCCATCAATTGTCTGGCAGTACCCATCGACGGTCTTAGTGACCCATCTGGCAGGTGCAAAATCTCCGCAGATAGAGACGGTACTTCCAATAGGTAAATTATCAATTCTACCTATTATCCGCTGTCTATCAGCTCCGCTATCACACGACCCCGTTGACCGAAGTTGTAACCCATCCATCGTGAACAGTACCACCACAAACAGTTGTGTAATCGGACATTGAATGGCCCTTAAACGAAACAGCCAATAATGATAAGAGGAAAATGTAAGTAAGTAGAAGTGAGGATTTCATGTGCTATAATTGATTTTATGGGAGCTCAATAGATATATAAATTTAATACATTTCCTATAAAGAAGTTTTTTTTGTGGGGATTATTTATTAAATGGTTTTTTTGTAAAGGGCTGGTTATCAGGTTTGTGAGATAAACAGTTGGATGGTGAGGATTGTTTTTGGGGAGTTTGTTTCTGTAGTTTGGAGACAGATAAATGTAGAATATGGCTGTAAAGCATAATTCTTCAAAGAAATTAACTCAGGGCGAAGGATTTTAGATTTGATTTCTAATCTGGAATTTCAACAAAAAACAGGTATAAAGCCTGTTTTTTGTTGAAATTAAATCAATTTAGTATGACTACTATACTACTTTATAAAATAGGTTCATTTCCCTCTTCCTTATTTTCTTTGGTGATTTCTACACTTGATTTTCTTTTAAAAACACCAATCCCATCTTTAGCTATTTCAACAAATTTATCTTTTAGCTCAGGCACTGTATCAATGGCTTTTTGGAATGCAGGAGAGGAGAAAAGTTCATGCCAAGGACTACCATGCGTGTCTCCTTCCACTAATCTAAGAGGGGCTTCTTCTAATCTTGTTAAGGCTGAACTAAAAAGCCTTGCTTCAAAAACTGGGTCAATTCTTGCGGCTTCTCTTCTATAACCTTCATAGGCTTTAGCCACAGATGCTTTAAAAGCATAGTCTTCGGACAATTTAAAACTTTGATTAATTTGTTTAGTTGATAGCCAAGCAAACCATAGGGGAGCCCCAATACTTAAGGCGGAAAGTATAATATGCATAGAGATTACACTCCAATGTGGATTTTCAGCATTTAAAGAGTCGGTTAATAATTTTACTCTTTCACTTCCAATGTATGCCCCTATAACTAATGCAGCAATTAATCCACCAACCCAAATCCATTTCGAAATATTTGATTTATTAGCTCTTTCATCAAATGCTGCAGCGAGACCAACACTTGTAGTATTTCTTAAAATTTCATTACATTGATTTACTATTTTCTCAGCTTCTTTCTCATGGTCAGTTAGTTTTTTTAGCAAATTCTCAGATGTATTATAAAAACCTTCAATTTTATCTATATTAATAGCTGAATCAGTAGTGTATTTTTCTACTTTATTTCGGGATTCTTTAAGTAATTCTAAATCAGTTGGAAGAGATATCGCAGCATCTTTGCCATCTACAATTAATTTAATCCACTTCTCTAAGTCCTCTTTTTGTGGAGCAATAGTATTCAAAGCAGCTTCAATTCCTCGAAGTCTAGTTGCTAAGCCTTTGGGAAGAGCATTAGCATCGTTTAAAAATTCCCATCCCCAAAGGGGTTCGAGCATTGCACGAATCGCACTCATTGTAGAATTAAATACACCCACTACATCATTACCATTAAACATATTGGGTAATGTTTTTGATGTCAGGTATCTTATCATTTTACAGACTTCTTCAAGATCTTCATTTGTATCTTGATCAATTTTTATATTTGAAATTTTTCTTAAATTGTCTGAAAGGTTTTTAGGAATAACAGCTAAACTATGTCTATTTACAGATGCCCAAGTCCAACCATGAATTTCAACGAATAATCTATCATCGTTAGTTAATTTTAAGATTGAATCTGATAACTTATCAAGCAAATCACATACTTCTTGAATTTTTGGATCCATTTTTTAAGCAGGTTAAATAAAGTGATTGTTTTTTTAATAAAGTTATAATTTATAGAATAGAATTGTGCATAATTACTATTTTTTATTTTTTGGTATATCTTCGTTTAATTATATTTTTCAGCACAATCCGGTCCTTTTTCAACTCCAGAAAGTGCATGAATTTAGCACTAGGAAACGCGCAATTAAAAGACGGGGTATGTTTGCCGAAATTCATCTTTATAATTTCCAAAACCCAATCAACCCTCCCAACCCCTTGCACCCCCACAATTTCCCCCTAAATCACAAATAATTAACTCTTCCCCATACCCAGGCACATTATTTTAAACCACATCAGAATAAAATAACAAAGTACCATGAAAGAATACGTTGTAAAAAGAAAGACTGTTTTAAAGGCAACTCCTGCCGAAGTTTGGGATGCATTGACTAACCCCGAAAAAACAAAGAAATACTTTTTTCATTGCAAGGTTTTTTCTGATTGGGAAGTAGGCAGTACTATTACTTTTGTGGGTCGGATATTTCTGATAAAGAAGATAGAATTGAAGGGTACGATATTAGAAATAGTGCCTGAAAAATTACTAAAATACAGCCTGAATAATGCCAGTGACAAATTGGAAAACGCTGGTTTTTCCGTAGTAACAGATACATTAAGCTATGAAAATGGCAAAACAACGTTGGTAATTACTGACGACGTAGGGCAGGGGCAAGGCGCAGAAGAACGATTCAAAAAATCGGAGAAGGGTTGGACGAAAATCATCAAAGGTTTGCGGCAATTAGTAAATAACAAGCATTAATCTACCAAAGCATAAGAGTACATAAAGGAGAGATTCAATCAAAACCATATATTCAACCCGATGATTAACCTGACCAACATTGGCCAGGTCATTATGGCATTTGTATTACCAGCCTCAGTTATGTATATTTAATCCTCAACACAAATCGCTATTCAAACCTATCTATGAAAAAAATTATTCTTCTCCTTTGCCTCGTAAACTACACCTATGCACAGCAGGGGCCTTTAAAATTCCGTCGTCAGCAAGTAGCCGCTGAGGGCTTCGAGACGGCAGGCGTATTTGATGTAGATAAAGACGGTAATCTTGATATTGTTTCCGGCTCCTTCTGGTACAAAGGCCCTGCCTTTGTTGACCGGGTCTATATCGGTGAAGTAAAACGAAACGGTGAATATTATGATGATTTCTCGACCCTGCCAATGGACGTAAACGGTGATGGAAAAATGGATTTTATCACCGGAGGCTGGTGGGGTGGTAATGTACGCTGGTACGAAAACCCGGGGAATAATGGCACCTGGAAAGAGCATATCGTAGGTGACGGTATAAAAAATGTTGAAGGTACACGGTTATTTGATGTAGACGGTGACGGAGAAGAAGAAGTAGTACCTAATAATCTGGGGCATCCGCTGGTTTATTTTAAGGCCAGAAAAGATGCTACAGGCAGAAAGACTGGCGAGTTTGATAAAATTCAGGTTTTTGAGAAGCAAGGTCACGGCCTGGGCTTTGGAGATGTTAACGGTGACGGCAGAGGCGATTTTGTAATATCTAACGGATGGCTGGAAGCGCCAGTTGATAGAAAAAACGGCAAGTGGATTTTGCATGAAGAGTTTAAACTGGGAGACATGGGTCTACCTGTGATTATAGCCGACATAAACAAAGATGGCAAGTCTGATTTAATTGTAGGTCAAGGACATGGATACGGACTTGACTGGTATGAACAACAAGCCAATGGAGCCTGGAAAAAGCATCCGATTGATCCGTATAATTCTCAATTTCATGAATTGAAATGGGTAGATTTAGACGGCGATAACCAACCGGAATTAATTACAGGAAAAAGATTCAGAGCCCACGATAGCAAAGACCCCGGTGCGCATGATGCCATTGGCCTATACTATTATCAATGGAATGGGGAGTCTTTTACGAAGCAGGTAATAGCATTCGGCCCGTTAGGCATTGGCAAAGGAACAGGTAATTATTTTTCAATTGCTGACCTGGACAAATCGGGTACACCCGATATTGTGGTAGGAGGCAAAGACGGTTTAACAATATTCTTTAACGAAGGCAGGGTGAAACATTAATGCTTCACCCTGCCTTATGGTATAGTAAAATGTTTGAATCGTTAAGGTTCAAATATTAGTCTTTCATCTTTTTCAATTACAGGGATCTCTTTTACAAAATCGTCGTATCCCTCTTCATTTTCGTGGGTGCTATAAGCGCCATAGGCATCTATGGTATAACCGATATGGCCGTCGTTAGACTCTATAATGTATAAGATAGCAGATTCGGAAGGACTGGATTCTCCCTCAAAACGATACGTTTTGATGATTTGAAGCTCCTCAGGTTTATAAAACTTTTCAGAATCAGAAATACCAAAACCCTTATCTGTCCAACGGAATTCATTATCAACGCCTTTTTTTCTTAACTTATCCAGGATGGTCACCATAGTGGTCATATCTGTGCTTTTGTCGGAATATTCTTTTTTCGGTGTTTTCATAGCTCTATTATTTTATATGTATTCATATACAATTACTATACCCTATATAGGTAAGGCTTTAAAAGCCTTAAACTGAGATATAAAATACACATCTGGCAGGGTATTGTAGAAAATTTTGCCAAACCGAACCAATTAGTTTTAAGAAGTGTATTTTATAATATAAGATTCCGCTCTACTTACATTCTGATTTGACAATTTCATGCGTCTTACTTATCTGAAACTGATTGCTACCGTCTTTTTCTGGGGTTCAAATTTTGCAGCCGGAAAAATAGCTGTACAATCATTCGGTCCATATTCTACTGCCTTTTTACGGTTCAGCGTAGGAGCCACACTCCTGATGCTGATGCTCTATAAGCAGGAAGGGAAACTACCCAAAATCAGTGGCAAGCAATGGAAATGGGCGGCTATATCGGGTATTCTGGGTGTGGTTTTATACAATCTCAGCTTTTTTATCGGCATTCAGTATATGCCAACGGTCAGGGCTTCGCTAATAGTGGCTTTTTCACCTATTACCATTACATTAGGCAGTGCCATTTTCTTTGGTGAAAAAGTAACAGTTCTGAAATGGCTCGGTATCTTGATTTCAATTGCCGGAGCAATGCTCGTAATAGTAAGAGGCGATTTCAGTAATTTACTGGCTCAAAGCACCTGGGGAATAGGAGAGTGGTTTATTCTGGCAGCCGTAGCTGCCTGGACAGCCTATACGCTTACGGCCAAACTGGCATTAAGGGCCATGCCTGCGCTTACGCTGAGTGCTTTCTCGGCTTTTATTGGTTGTATATTATTATTTATACCTGCCTGGCAGCACCAACTCATTGAGCACATGGCTAATGCCACCTGGCAGGCCTACGTGGCAGTAATCTATATGGGAGCAGCCGCTACTGCTCTGGGATTTATCTGGTATTATGATGCGGTCAGCCTGATAGGTGTTACAAAAGCAGCCATCGTCGGCAATCTGACGCCTGTTTTTGCTGTGCTGATAGCCGTGAGTTTTTTAGGAGAAAAATTAACTGTCCCAACTATGATCGGAGGAGTTCTGGTCCTTTTGGGTATATTGCTTACGAGCCGGAAATAAACCCCGGGCTTTGCATTGGCAGATTCAACACCAATTTCACCCATTTTGGGTGAGGTATGGATAAAAACTTAAGCAATAAATTAGCGGTTTAATTATCCTAAACTAAATTTTTGAAATCTCACTGTTTTTGTCGCTGTAAAAACTTTAATCTACTCATTAGTCTGACAGCTCTGTCAGAAAGATTTTTTTACTATTTTTATGGCAAAACGCAAACAATCTTCATTTATCAGACTATGTTCAGAAAAATCTTTTGCTTTTATGCCATTCTACTGGCTTTTAGTGCTGCTGCTCAACCCGGCCAATCTTCTAAATGGACCAAAGATGGGAATGGATATTATTCAGCCGAACAGCAGGCTATTGTAAAGTTTGATCTCACTACGCAGCAAGCCAGCGTAATTGTGAGCAAAGACTTATTAACTCCCAAAGGTAGTACCACACCATTAGCAGTAAAGAGTTTCAGCTTTACTGACGACCAGAAAAAACTTTTGATTTTTACCAATACCCAAAGGGTGTGGCGATACGAAACAAGAGGTGATTATTGGGTATTGGATTTAAGTACCAAAGCTCTTAAAAAATTAGGAGCGTCTTTGCCTGAGTCTTCATTGATGTTTGCCAAGATCTCACCTGATGGTAAAAAGGCGGCTTATGTAAGCAAAAACAATGTATACGTAGAAGATTTGACCACAGGCAAGCCAAAGGTGCTGACCTCAACTAATGGTACAAAGAAACTCATTAACGGCACATTTGATTGGGTA
Organism: Chitinophaga pinensis; assembly: GCA_943368675.1. GTDB lineage: Bacteria > Bacteroidota > Bacteroidia > Cytophagales > Spirosomataceae > Emticicia. The sequence goes on from CALRLN020000038.1 coordinate 16,552, forward strand.
TATGAAGAAGAGTTTGGCTGCCGGGACGGTTTCCGTTGGAGCCCGGATAGCAAAACAATTGCCTACTGGCAGATTGACGCCAATACGATTCGTGACTTTTATATGATTAACAATACAGATTCTACCTACTCGTTTGTAGTGCCTGTTGAGTACCCTAAAGTAGGAGAGGCACCATCAGCCTGCAAGATTGGAGTAGTAGATGTAGCAACGGCTAAAACTATCTGGATGAAAGTGCCAGGCGATAGCCGCCAGAATTATATTCCCCGTATGGAGTGGGCAGGTAACTCTAATGAATTGATTCTGCAACAGTTGAATCGCAAGCAGAATCATAGTAAATTGATGTATGCCAATGCCAGAACAGGTGCTGTGAATACTATTTATGAAGAGACCGATGAGGCATGGGTGGATATCCGTTCACGCTGGACAGACGATAATCCGGCAGGTTGGGAGTGGTTAAGTGGTGGTAAAGAATTTATATGGGTAAGTGAAAAAGATGGCTGGAGACACCTGTTCCGTGTATCGAGAGACGGAAAGAAAGAGACTTTAATTACAAAAGGAAATTACGATGTAATTGCCCCGGAGCAGATAGATGAAGCATCTGGTTGTGTGTATTTTACCGCATCTCCGGCCAATGCAACACAAAAATACCTGTACAGAACCAGACTGGATGGAAGTGGTGAAGCAGAGAAAATCTCACCTGCCATTGAAGAGGGTACACATGAGTACCAGATTTCGCCAAACGGTAAATACGCCTATCATAGTTTCTCTAATTATTATACGCGGCCTGCTACAGAATGGGTATCATTACCAGACCATCAGGCTTTAAATCCGAAAGATGATATTTCAAAGAAAATAGACCTTGAAGGAAAGAAGAAGTCTAATATAGAATTCTTTAAAGTTACTACCGAAGAAGGTGTTGAAATGGATGGCTGGATGGCAAAACCAAAGAATTTTGACCCATCTAAAAAATATCCGATTGTCTTTTATGTCTATAGCGAGCCGGCAGCCCAAACAGTAGTAGACCGATTTGGAGTGGGTAGAAACGGCCTTTATATAGGTGACATGGCTGCTGATGGTTATATTTATATATCATTGGATAACAGAGGTACACCTGCACCGAAAGGAAGAACCTGGAGAAAATCTATTTATAGAAAAATCGGTATTATCAACATCAGTGACCAGGCAATGGCTGCAAAGAAAATTTTGCAATGGCCTTTTGTAGATAGTTCTCGTGTTGCAGTGCACGGATGGAGTGGGGGAGGCTCCTGTACGCTGAACCTCATGTTCAAATATCCTGAAATTTACAAAACGGGTATTTCTGTAGCCGCAGTAGCAAATCAACTGGAATATGACAATATTTATCAGGAGCGTTACATGGGCTTGCCGCAGGAAAATAGGGAAGATTTTATCAATGGCTCACCTATTACATACGCTAAAAATCTGAAAGGGAACTTGTTGTATATACATGGTACTGGAGACGATAACGTGCATTACCAGAATGCAGAATTATTATTGAATGAACTGATTAAGCACAATCGTCAGTTTCAGTTTATGGCTTACCCAAACCGCTCACATGGTATCTATGAAGGGCAAGGCACACGGGCGCACCTTAATACTTTGTTTACCAATTATCTGAAACAACATTGCCCACCCGGAGCGAGGTAAAAGAAATCAATAGACGAAAGTCCTCTTGAATATCAAGGGGACTTTTTTAATACCTGTATTTGGCTCCTTGCAAATCAAAGATTAGTACCTCCCGGCCATCGGACTTCTTTAATATGATTTTATCATGTTCTGAAGGATTTACTCTCTGGATAATCTGTGAGTCTTTCGGTAAATAGAAGTTGGTTAATTGTGCATCGACCACTGAAAACTGCGGTTTGCCTTGCCCACCTGGCATTGGGTCTTTGTAGGAGCAGAAAACAACTGTATCCCCTTTGGCGTAAAGACTTTTGATTTTATCAGCAGTGACTATATATGGGTTTTTTTTGCGCGGTTCGGTAAAACTCATAAAGTATCGGGGAGGGTTATCCTGCCAGATACTTTGGATAATTCCACCAATAAAATATAGCTGAACGGCCAGAAGCAAAAGAATCAGGTATCTGACGTTCGATTGCATCTTCCATATCTGTTCAATCAGCAGGGCGATTAAAATAATTCCAAAAGCATAGGCATAACCAACGTATCGGGGAATGATTCTGAATGTATTACCATCCTGCCATGAGAACAGAATCAGAAAGATAAAAGGCAGGATTACTAATAATAAGAGAAATGCTACCAACGGATTACCGGAACCTTTAAGGTTCTTAACGACGTAATTGAATAGGATGCCAAGTAAAACAATGTTAAGTGAAAGTACCAGAAACTGGAGTTTTGCAGTAGAATAGAGCAGGAGGGAGATAGCTATTAAAGCACCTGCTGCAATTACTTTCAGTCTGTCAGATGGAAGCCATTTAAAACAGGCAAACCCTGCCAGTGCACTGCCAATTGCGATGATTGTATTTTTCAATCCTGATAAATGCAGATAAAGCCCCTCACTGCTGATAAAAGCAGATGAAATCACATGTCGCAATTGCTTAAGTATATTGGGAATAGTTGCTACAGACAGGTAATCATCAGGAGAAGTTTTTGCCAGATAATTATAGACTTTTACACTGTTCTGCACATAATCAAACAACCATTGCCCACCTTCTGATTTCAGCCAGACTATTACCCCTGCCAGAGGAATCAGCATTGCCAGACCTAAGCCAACCCATACACGCATTTGCCGCACGTAGAATAATACATATAAGCTATGAATCAGGAAGAGAGGAAAGGTAGAGAGATGGCATAATTCACAGGACAATGCAGAAAGCCCGTAAAAAAGATAATATACTGCGCTTCTCTGCCCGTTTTTTTCTCTTTGAATAATCAGTAAAAACAAATGCGTGGCCAGCAGTGAAAAGAAAAACAGCATGGCATAATTACGAGCCACCTGCGTATAATTGATATAAAAAGGAGAAATAGCAGAGAGAAATGCAGCTAAAAGCGCCAGTT
>CALRLN020000039.1:0-19576 GCA_943368675.1 Chitinophaga pinensis
TAAAAATGGTTAAAAAGAAAAGTGGAGTTGAAAATCGACTCCACTTTTACTGACAATTGCTATTGAGTGAATATTCTTTTTACATTGATTGTATATAAATCTGAGTAAATCTTTTTAAATAGAAAAATTGTATTTTTCTAATAACAACAAAAACCTATTCTCTATTACTGAAAGAGTATAGATTTAAGACGACCGACTAACTAACCATAACTCTGGTTTTTATAATCACTTCCAACTCCTCCCTACAATGAGCATCTTTACAATTAATAGGAGAGCAAAAATGCTCATTCACGGGAGGGTTGGAGTGACCATTACGATGTCCCATAAATTACATAAGAAATAATCATACCAAACCTTGTAAATAAGGCAAATAGTATTTATTTTTGTTTAGAGGCACTTAAAAATAAGCCCGAAGATATTGCGTTTTGAGTCTATTTTATGCCGCTTAATAACAAAGACAAACTTTTGCTACCTTTTGATAATTTTTCACGAAATGAAAAAAAAATCTGTTTCCGGATTATCAAAAACTTAAATACAAATTAAAAAATTATCGAGCGGTACCAAATGAAAAATTCAGAAAAAATGGTATGAATTTTGTAGATGTGCCAGGCCGTTTTTGAGATTTAATTTGTACTTTTTTAGGTGACATAAACTCCATAAACCCAACATAAGATGAAAACATCTACCAAGAATACTTTGAATACTATTGAGGAAGTTCTAACAGAAATTAATAACCTGGTTGCCCAAAAAGAGAAAGAAGATTATGCGAAAATTTTTATTATGCGCAGTAATCTTTCAAGCACTTATCAGTCAAACCAGTATTTAACAATTATGGACACAAGCTCTACACTTTTTGCGAAAAGCATCTCATGGCAGGCAGACTTCAGTTTATAATGAAAATCATTGCAAACTGATAATTCTTTAATCAAAGACTATACCAAAATAGGACAAAACGCAGTTTTATTTTTATCTATTTTACTAATTTCCGGTATAACTCTGTTTTTGAAGGGTCAATAGAAGAAAGTACCTGAAAAGCCTTTTGTTTTTCGTCTTTTGTGGCTTCAGAAAAAATATTCACCAGTTCCTGTCCTTTTGCATCTAAAAAGCTATTCATCAATACTGAATTAGTTCTTGATTGTTGCAGCGTTTTAATTGAGTTCATAAACTCAAGTATTTGTCTGCGGGCATTTCCAGGGTCATTGGTGAAATTATCTAAAGCTAACCGATGATAAGTATAAAAACCTTCACGGAATGGCATTAATTGCTGATTCTGCAAATTCTCAACCAGCCAGTATCTGTTTCTTACGTCTCCTGTGTGTTCCCAACCCGCTTGCCCTGCACTAAATGCCGTATTGGCAATATTATAGGCACGTGTAAGAAACTGGCTTCCTCCGGTTTTGGAAAAACTATCGTAATCCAGTGTCAGTGCAATTAATGAATAAAACCCTAAAATAGAAGTTAAATTACTACTGAACGATTGTTCGTTGAAATTCATCTGGCGGTCTTCCGGCGAAAACGAAATATTGAAATTTCTGTCAACGTAGGTGAGTAGAATGGTTTCATAGGTAGTATTAAACACAGGTCTGATTATCTGAAACTGGGCATTTCCCTGAAAAATATTTTGTTGGGGTGACTTCGTAAAGGTAATAATCAGGTTACATTTAATACGTTCTTCCTGTGCGTATATATCGTTTGTCCAGCGTCTGTTGTTGATAAAATCGCTGATGGCTATCTTCATATCTACAAACACCTGTTTCTCAGCTGCCTGCTGTGCATTAATCTGATCGGATATAATAGTTACGTTACAGTTCAGTTCTTGTGCCTGAGCTGCTATTGAACCACAAACAATACATAATAAAATAATTAATTTCTTCATATCTGCTTTAATCACAGGTAAGGGTATTACCTTTTAAGAGAGTTTTTCAAGGACAATATTCAATATATCTTCTGCTACTTCCTGTTTCGGCTTCAGATCAAAATCATATAGATGACCTGTTTTGTCTAAGATTTTGATTTTGTTGGTATCATAACGAAAACCCGCCCCTTTATCTTGTAAAGAATTGAGTACTATCAGGTCGAAATTTTTCTTTTCAAGCTTTCCTTTCGCATTTTCGAGTTCATTGTCAGTTTCTAAGGCAAAACCTACTATTAACTGATTGCTTTTCTTTTGCGCACCCAGAGTGGCTGCAATGTCAATAGTTTTGGTCAGCTCTATAGAAAAAACGTCTTCTTTCTTTTTGATTTTTTTATCTGCCACATGCCTCGGTGTATAATCAGCTACGGCTGCTGCCAGAATAACAATGTCGCTTTCATTAAAACGCTTTTCTACGGCTTCATACATTTGCTGAGCAGATAGAACTTTCTCAACTTTGATGCCAATTGGCACCGGAATGGCAACTGGTCCGCTAACGATGATTACTTCAGCACCAGCCATACTGAAAGCTTCGGCTATAGCATAGCCCATTTTGCCGGAAGAATGGTTGCTGATGAACCTTACGGGGTCAATTGGCTCCTGTGTTGGCCCCGCGGTAACCAATACTTTTTTACCCTTAAGAATGTCGCTTTTCAGAAAACGGCGATTTAACTCATGCACAATATGTTCAGGTTCGGCCAATCGCCCTTCACCTATTAGCCCGCTGGCAAGCTCCCCATATGAGGCATGGATAATCTGATTACCATAAGATATAAGTTTTTCCAGATTACTTAAGGTACCTGGGTGTTTATACATGTCCAGGTCCATAGCTGGTGCAAAAAAGACAGGACATCTGGCAGACAGATACGTTGCCACCAGAAGGTTATCAGCAATACCATTGGCACATCTGGCAAGTGTGTTGGCAGAAGCAGGCGCAATCAGCATTATATCAGCCCATAAACCTAATTCTACATGATTATTCCATTCGCCAGTTTCATTTCTGGTAAATGAAGACAAGACAGGATTTTTGGATAGGGTAGCTAAAGTAAGAGGTGTAATAAACTCTTTTGCTGCTTCGGTAAGTATCACTTTTACCTGGGCTCCTTCTTTTACAAGCAGCCGTACAAGCAGTGCAGCCTTATAGGCTGCGATACTTCCGGTAACGCCCAGTAATATTTTTTTATCTCTTAAACTCAATGTAGTAGACTTTGGTATGATTTTTTACTTATCTTTAATATAACACAACAAAAATAGAAAACATCAGATTAACTCTTTGATATTTTCGTTAAAAGTATATACTTTTAGAAATTGGCATGCCAAATAGATTTTGATGAAACGACTCACACGCATTTTTATATGGTTGATTGTTGGAATCTTTGCGCTGATAGGACTACTCTTTGTTTTCGTACAGTCTCCTACAGGGCAGGATTTTCTGGCAAAGCAAGCCGTATCATATCTCCGCAAAAAATTAGGTACACCTGTCTCAATAGAAAAAGTCCGTTTCAGTATTCCTGACTGGGTTTCATTAGAGGGGGTTTATGTACAAGACCAGAAAAAAGATACACTACTTGCAGGTAAACGCTTATATGTAGATCTGGATATGTTCGGATTATTGAGCAATAGTGTAAAACTCAACCAGATTGAATTAGAAGATATAAGGGTTAAAATCAATCGCACTTTACCCGATACCACTTTCAATTTTAACTACATTCTTCAGGCTTTTATGTCTGATGAACCGGTTGATACTACATCAGCGTCTGATCCTTTTGACATCAGTTTAAAGCGCATAAAGCTTAAAAACGTAAACGTTACTTATAAAGATGCCATCGTAGGTACTGATGCAGACCTTTATCTGAAAGACTTATCTACTGAATTTAAGGAATTTAATATTGCTAAGTCACAATATCACTTCGCCAATGTTACAGGTAATGGCGGTGCTGCCAAGCTAAGGTTATACAAATCTGTAAAGCCCAGCCCTGTTGCTCCGCCAAGTAATGTAGCACCAGAAGTAGCGGCTGCTGATACCCTTGACCTAAACGTGGGGACGGTTACCTTATCTAATTTTAACTGGTTACTGGAAAGTGAAGAAGATGGCATGCGAAATGGGGTAAAATTAGGACGTTTAGAGGTAGAAGGTGATAAAATATATGTAAATGGGCAAAAAGTAATATTCAAAAAAGTAGCCTTAGAAGATACTGAGGCCTATGTTGAAATGACCAGTCAGGCCAAACCTGCACCTGCCAGAAAATCTGAGGAGGATAATACAAATACCGGCCCCGGTTGGGCTGCTGTTATTGGCAATATTGAGGTAAATAAAGTAAGGCTCAAATATGATGATAAGTATGCTCCACGTCAGCTGAAGGGACTGGATTATGCCCATCTGGACGTAGCAAATCTGGCGGTTTTATTAAGGAATTTCGTTTATAGTTCGGATAAAATTGCAGGTCAGTTATCGAAAAGTACATTTACCGAACAAAGCGGGTTGGTCTTGCAGAACCTGACAACCAATTTTACTTATAGCAATAAAGAAATCGGATTGAGGAATTTATTCCTCAAAACTCCCCAGACTGTGATTCGCGATGAGGTGGTGATGCAATATGATACAATTGCCGACTTAAGTAATAATTTAGGAAATGTAAGAGTTAAAGCCAGCATCAAACAAAGCCAGGTGGCTATGAAAGATGTGCTGCTGTTGGTGCCTGATCTGGCTAAGAATCCTACGTTTAAAGATAACCAGAACGATATTATAAAAGTGGATGGGATTGTAGCCGGGAGAGTTAATAATCTGGCAATACCAAAACTTACCATTACCGGGTTTGGCGCTACCAGAGTATTAGCCAAAGGCAATATCACAGGCCTGCCTGATGCCAATAAATTAGGTTTTAATTTGGATATCAATGAGGTATCGACCACAAAAGAGGATATTATCAAACTGGTCGGGAAGAATACTTTACCGGAGTCAATCGAGATACCTGAAAAGATAACGCTAAGAGGCAAGTTAAAAGGTAAAGCTAACGATTTACAGGTAGATGCGTCACTTAATTCTGACTTTGGTGTTGTGGTGTTTACAGGTAAACTACAGAACTTCATGGCAGGTAAAAATCAGGCCTACGACGGCAAACTGACCTTAGAAGATTTTGATGCAGGTAAGCTGGTTAAACAACCCGAAAACGTCGGTAAACTTACGCTGGAAGTAAATGCCAGAGGAACAGGTATTGACCCCAAAACCATGAATGCCAGCTTTGATGGTACAGCCAAAAAAGCCGTATTGAAAGGCTACGAATATAATAATCTGGTGCTTAGAGGAGATATTCAGAATCAGATAGCGAACATCAATGCTTCTTTGGATGATCCTAATGCCGACTTTAAATTAATCTCCCGGATTGATTTATCTCAGCCTTATCCGGGTGTGCAGGGAGATATTTCAATCAATAATATTGATTTGAAAAAGCTTAATCTGTATGCCGAAGACTTTAAGATAAAAGGGGATATAAAAGTAGATATGACCTCGACTGACCCTAAAAACCCAGCCGGGGAAGTCTGGATTAATCAGGCAGTTATTGAAACCGGAGGTAAGACAATTCCATTAGATACTACCAATTTAGTGATTCAGAACCTTCCGGAGGGGCATAATATAGTACTGAAATCGCCGGTTGTTAATGCAGAGGTTGAAGGTAATTTTGATTATACCCGTTTGCTGGATATGATCCTGACGGAGGCAAACAAATACTTTACTATTCCTGACGTTCCCTATACTCCGGTCACTGAAGCATACGATATAAGTATCAAAGCGAGAGTAAATCAGCATCCGATTATCCAGAGTTTTGTACCCGAACTGACCAGACTAGAAACGGTAAATCTGACTGCAGAAATAGATAATAAAAAAGATACAACCTTAAAGGCTTCTATTGCCGTGCCATTGATTGAATACGATTCATCAAGTGTCCGGAATGCTACGATGAACTTGTATGCAGTCGGTAATAAGGCTACATATAGTGGAACTATCAGACAGATTAACGTCTCAGATTTCAGTATCAGACGAACTTCACTTAATGGTGAAATAACTGATAATATACTTACAACCAATGTAGTATTGAAAGACTCAGTAAATAAAGACCAATATGCTTTTAATACCAGATTGCAATCATTAGAAGGTACGTATCGCATTAATCTTAGTTCAAGAGGTACCTTAATAGATTACAAGGAGTGGCGTTCTGACTCGACAGGTTATATCGAATACAGTAAGCAAGGGCTATTGGTGAAGCAGTTTTTATTAGAGCAAAACGGGCAAAAATTATTGGTAAACAGTACTACGGATGAGCCAAACTCACCAATTACGGTAAAGATAGACAGCCTCGATATTAAGCCATTTGTTACTATAGCCACCCTTGATTCAACACTGGCAGGAGGTAAGCTGAATGGGGATTTCAAACTGGCTAATTACATGGCTGGAACGCCAGCCTTTACAGGCGATGTGGTAATTAATAATTTTACCCTTACGCAGATTCCGATTGGCAATGTGACAGTGAAAGCCAACAACGAAACAGCCGATAGAATTGCCACAAAGGCGTCTATCACGAGCGATAAAAATGATATTCAGTTAACAGGCAACTATATACTGAAACCTAAAGGAGCGCTTGATTTTGATGTTGATATAAAGAAACTTGGTGCTCAGACTGTGCAGGCATTCAGCTTCGGGCAAATCAAAAATGCGAATGGAAATCTGAGTGGGGCATTAACATTGAAAGGTGAGCCGACCAAACCAGTGATAAACGGTTCTCTCAAATTTGATGATGTATCTTTAAGTTTAACACAGTTAGGATCAAAATATATATTTAAAAATCAGAGCCTTACTTTTGTCAACAGTGATATTAAGTTTAACAACTTTGTAGTTGCTGATACCCTGGGACAAAAGCTGACAGTAAATGGTAATCTGAATATTCAGAATATCCCGGATTTCAGCTATAAGCTGGATGTCAATGCCCAGAACTTTATGGTGCTGAATGGTAGCCGGAAAGACAATGATTTCTTTTATGGCAAGGGCTTTATAGATGCCGACCTGAATGTAACAGGGGTAGGGGCAAAGCCCTCTATTGATGGCAATGTGAAGTTAAAAGAGGGCAGTGATATCACGGTAATTCTGCCGGATGAATCTATTGGTGAAACAGAAACTGATGGCGTGATTGAGTTTGTCAATATGAAGAACCCCGCCGCAGATTCCTTATCGAAGGATAGTTCTGCGGTGGTCACTAATTATAGTGACGTAGCTTCTGAAATGGCATTGAATATTGAGGTAGATGACAAGTCACAATTAAGTATTGTTATAGATGAGGTAAATGGAGATAACCTGAAAATAAAAGGTAATGCTCAATTGAATACGGGTATTACACCTAGCGGAGAGTTTTATATTTTTGGGCTATACGAGCTTTCTTCGGGTCAGTATGATCTGACATTTCAGGTTTTGAAAAGACAGTTTAGAATAGAGAAAGGAAGTACGCTCTTATGGACTGGCGATCCGATGAAGGCACAGATTGATATTACAGCTGCCTATCCGCTTACAGCTGACCTTACGTCTTTGAGTGACGACGCCAGATTATATGGTAAGGTTCCGGTTAAAGTCTTATTGAAAATGGAAGGTAATTTATCAAGCCCATCTATTACGTTCGATATTGTGCTGGATGAAACGCTGGCCTCAAGTGATGCGAAGAATTTTGTTGAGAATAATGCTTTATTTGCCAACTTTAAAACTGATCCTGTTGCGATGAATAAAGAGGTTTTCTCTTTATTGATTTTGAATCGCTTTTCAGGTCAGCAGTCTTCTGATTTCTTTTCAGGTACCAATGCTGAGGGTATCGCCAGACAAAGTGTGAGTAAGCTACTAACCGACCAATTGAATGTATTGGCAGGTGATCTGATTAAAGGCGTAAAATTAGACTTCAACTTAAATTCAAATTTCCAGCCTAGTCAGGCAGGTACTGGGGTTAGAACCGACCTGAACGTTGGTTTGAGTAAGGCCTTTTTAAATGACCGTTTAACTGTATCTGTAGGTCGTAACTTCCAGTTAGAAAATACTACAGGCATACAAAAGAACTCAACAGAAATCTTTGATAACATTGCCTTAAACTATAATCTTACTAAAGACGGACGATATATGTTCAGAGCTTTCCGTAAGAATGAATTCTTTATTCTTGATGGATACGTACAGGAAACCGGGGTGAGTTTTGCACTCACTTTAAATTATGAAACCTTTAAGGAGCTATTTAACAAGAAAAAATGAGAGCAGCCAGATACATATTACTATTGAGCATGATAGGCACGTGGAGCTGTTCGGTTACCAAGCATATACCTGCCGGAGAAAGTTTATATACAGGAGCACAGATAAGAATACAGACAGATTCCCTAGCAAATATTAATAAAGCAGAGAGAAAAGTAGTAGAAGGACAGATTGAGGAAATTATACGCCCCAAACCTAATAGCGCTATTTTCGGCTTTCCATATAAAGTCTGGTTATACTACTTATTTGGTGAACCTAAAAAAGAAAAAGGCTTTAAGAGTTTTTTCAGAAAACGATTTGGCGAAGCACCAGTATTAGCCAACAAAAGAGCAGTTACAACAAGCTCTGCTATTATTACTAACTTCCTGAATAACCAGGGGTACTTCCGTTCTACAGCAAGTGGCGAACTGTTGATAAAGGGCAAAAAGGCCGTAGGTGTTTATACCGCTTATCTGCAACCAAGATATACCATTAACGAGACCGAGTTTGTCATCAAAGACAGTAGTATTTTCCAGAAGAGTTTAAAGCTTGCACAGAGAAGAAGCTTATTAAAGAAAGATGATCCTTATCGGTTTGATATTATTAAGCTGGAACGTGAACGCATCGACCAGTTTCTGAAACGCAGAGGCTTCTACTTCTTTCGCCCGGATTATCTGATAGTTAAAGTAGATACAAATCTGAGTACTCATAAGGTAAATCTATATGTAGATTTAAAGCCTAATGTGAACCAGACATCAATCAAACAGTATCGTATCAATGATATATATGTTAATACTGATGCAACTGATACAACTAACAGAAACTACGCCGAGAAAGAATACCTGAATATTTCAGATATACACCGTAGCTATAGACCAAGTGTTTTTAACGATGCTATTGGTTTTCGTTCCGGTATGATTTATAGTAACACAGTACATGATGCTTCTTTATCAAGGCTGATTAATTTACGCAATTTTAAATTTGTCAGGAATCGTTTTGAATTAGTACCGCGGTCAGACTCTGCCCTTATTGATGTGCATTATGATATGACTCCTCTAAAAAAGAAAGCGCTTCGTTCTGATATTACCGGGTCGTCTAAGTCCAACGGTTTGGTTGGTGTTCAGTTCGGCCTTAACTGGTCAAACAGAAATATGTTCAGAGGAGCAGAATTCTTAAACATCGGATTCAATATCGGAACAGATGTTCAGGTAAGTGGAAGGAAACTGACTAATCTCAACAACTTTTATAGATATGGAGGAACGATAGACCTGAGTTTTCCCAGATTTGTTTTTCCATTCTACAGGGTAAATCCTGCCAGGAATCAGGCACTTCCAAAAACGAATCTTAGCATTGCTTATAATCGTCTGATTCAAAGAGGAGTGGCGTATAATGATGACAGTACTACTTATTCGTATACCCAATACAAGCTTACTTCATTATCAGGTTCATGGGGCTATGAATGGCGGCAAAACCCTAAAGTCCTGCATACATTAACGCCTTTCTCTATTACTTTAATCAAGCCTAAAGATATAAGTTATGAATTTGTTCAGATGATAGAAAGAAGTCCGAACATTCAGGATTTATTGAGGTACTTTAAGATATTAGAGACACGTTTAATTTTAGGCGGGCAGTATACATTTACTTATACACCTCAGCAAAGAAATAACAACCGGCATTTCTTTTACTTTTCAGGGGGTATTGATTTAGCAGGCAATCTGGCTGGCCTTTTTTCGAAGTTAAAAAAGACAACAGAGGACTCTAAACAGTTTTTTGGTGTTTACTACGAACAATACGCACGTTTAGATGCCGAAGTGCGATACTATTATGATTTAAGCCCAAGTCTGCGTTTAGCTAACCGTTTAGTAGTTGGTTATGGGATACCTTATGGAAACTCAACAACTCTACCGCAAATAAAGCAATATTTTGTTGGTGGTAGTAATAGTCTTCGTGCATTCAGAGCAAGGGCATTAGGCCCGGGGGGCTATCATGCAGATTCAACCGCAGTAGCTATTTTTGGATATAGTTCTTATGGTGATATGAAATTAGAAGGGAATACTGAGTTAAGGTATAAAGCAACGGATATTTTTAATCTGGCGCTTTTTGTCGATGCAGGTAATGTATGGATAACAAAGTATGATCCTCTTACATCATTCTATGCAAAGGAAGCACAATTCAGTAAAGATTTTTATAAGCAACTGGCAGTTGGAGGGGGAATTGGACTTCGTCTGGATTTCAGCTATATTAAATTACGCTTTGATTTAGCTACTCCACTAAGGAAACCGTGGATGCCAGAAGGTGAAAAATGGGTATTGAAAGATATAGCGTTTTCCAAAAAAGCGTGGAGGCAGGAAAATCTGATTCTGAATATTGCAGTTGATTATCCTTTTTAAGAAAATATTCGTATAACTCCAAAAAAAGCGTTGCACTTATCAAAAATGCAACGCTTTTTATATGGGCTAGAGCCGGATTAATCTTCGTCTCTCCAACGGTATTCCACTTTGTCTTCTGAGAACTCATCCAGTGCAATAGATGTTGGTTTAGGTTGACGCTCATAAAAACGTGAGATTTCAATTTGCTCACGGTTTTCGAAAATTTCTTCCAGATTGTCAATATTCGAAGCAAACTCTGCCAGTTTTTGCGTTAATTCTTCTTTGGTCTTAACAGCCACCTGTTTCGCACGTTGCGAAACAATAAATACAGACTCATAAACATTGCCTGTTTTAGCGGCAAGCTTATCGACGTCTCTTGTTACTATTGAAGGATTTACTGCCATGATATTAAAACCCCGGCCTCCGGAGGGGCATTTTGTTTATGTGTAATGATAGCAGATAAGTAAGTCTGATTAGAGGCTACAGACCTGAGAACTTATCCTTTTTTTGCAGTATCTGCTTTTTGCGCTTCAGCTGCCTGTTTTGCTTTTAATTCTTTTATTTCCTGTTCCAGTTTAGCTATACGTTCCAACTCTTTGGTTGCACCATCGTAGGCTTTCTGCCCTTGTTTGATGTATTTGCTATTAGGAAATGCATCGATGAATTGCTCATAAAATTTCAGTACATCGGTAAAACGCTCTTTCTGTTTGTTTTCAAAACTCACCATGGCGAGGTCATACTGTGACTGAACTTTCAGGTATGCTAACTCTTCGTTGTATTGCGAATCCGGGAAATCTCTCTGGAAATTATCAATGGCTACTACTGCTGCTTTAAAGTTTGCAATGGTTACACCACTGGTTTTATAATATAATTTGGCCTTTTCGTAAGCTTTTTCTTCTAATCTATGTCTTAAATCAACCAGATGCTCAGTACAATTCTGCGCATACTTACTATCAGGGAAACTATTGAGAAATGTTTGCAAAGCATCAATAGCCGTAAGCGTATTGGTCTGGTCAAGATTAAAATTGGGCGAATCCTTATACATCGAATACGCATACATATAAAATGCTTCTTCAGCCAGAGGACTATTGGCATAAGTAGCATAAAAACTCTTAAATAAATAAGAACTCATGCTATATTGCTTTTGCTGAAACTGCGAGTAAGCATTATAAAACTGTGCATTCTCCGCCAGAGAATCTCCTTTCAATAAGGGTATAATCTCTTCAAAAAGCAGACCAGCTTTATAATAGTCTCCCTTTTTATAGTATTCGTTGGCCGCTTTATACTTTTCGTCGGTTGTACCTTTTTTCTGCAACCTCGTAAATTTAGCCGAGCAAGCCGAAGATAAAACAATTACTACAAATAAAAGGGCGGTATATGGTCTTTTCAAAAACATAGGTGCAAAGATAATAAAAATTATATGCTTTCAGAACGAAAAATTTTGCATAATTATTTTTATTAACAATAATTAAGACATACATTCTTTTAAACTTGCTTCATTTGCTTCCAGAATAGCCTGAATATGCTCTTCAGTAAGCGCAGTTGATAGGAAAAGCGCTTCGTATTGAGAAGGGGCCAGATAGATTCCTCTTTCGAGCATGGCATGAAAATACCTACCGAATTTTGGAATATCAGAAGTTTTAGCCGACTCAAAATCAACTACAGGCTTATCAGTAAAGAACAAACTGTACATAGAGCCAATATGATTTATCTGATAATTTAGGCCTAGCTTAACTAATGTTTCTCTGATTCCGCTAACAATCCTGGTTCCTGTATTCTCTAATTGGGCATATACTTCCGGGTGCTCGTTCAGATAGGTAAGCATGGTATACCCTGCTGCCATTGCTATCGGGTTGCCGGATAAAGTACCAGCCTGATAAACAGGACCTTGCGGCGAAACACAATCCATAATTTCCTTACGGCCACCATAAGCACCAACAGGCATACCTCCACCAATGATTTTCCCGAGGGTAGTCATATCAGGCATGATATTAAAACGCTCCTGTGCGCCACCTTTGGCTAAGCGGAAGCCTGTCATAACCTCATCAAAAATCAATACGATTCCCTCTTTGGTACACAATTCACGCAGGCTCTCCAGAAAGCCTTCTTGTGGTAATACAGTACCCATATTGCCCACCACAGGTTCCAGTATCAAGGCAGCAATCTGGTTTTTGTTGGCATCAACCAATTGTTGAACAGCAGCCAGATTATTGAAAGGAGCTGTTAGGGTATCATTCGCCACACCTTTGGTTACACCGGGGCTGTCAGGTACGCCCATTGTTACAGCGCCACTACCAGCAGCAATCAGGAATGAATCACCATGCCCATGATAACAACCCTCAAACTTGATAATTTTGTCACGCCCTGTGAACCCTCTCGCTACTCTGATAGCCGACATAGTAGCCTCAGTACCCGAATTAACCATTCTGATTCTTTCAACAGAAGGCACCATGTCGATAATCAATTCAGCCATTTCAACTTCTCTGCGGGTTGGCGCACCAAAAGAGAAAGAGTTTTTGATGGCTTCACGAACAGCTTCTTCTACAGGCTCGTAAGCATGGCCCAGAATCATTGGACCCCATGAGTTGATGAGTTCTATATATTGGTTATCGTCTTCGTCGTAAATATAAGCGCCTTTTGCTTTTTTGATAAAGATAGGGTTGCCACCTACCGATTTAAATGCTCTCACCGGAGAGTTCACCCCACCCGGAATAAAGTTTTTAGCTTTGGCAAACAGGGCTTCACTATTGGTATGTATCATGGAATGTCGTATTTTTTTATTCAGGCTGCAAAGGTCGTGAAGAAATGGGAAGGATGCAATGGGAATGTGAGAGGAATAACAATTTGGCGGATAGCTAATCCTTATGTTTTAAGAGGTAATTAATATTTGAAATTTGTTTGCATCCTATACATTAGTTTTGGCTAAAGCCGATTAGGGTATTTTTTCTTATTACCCCCATTTGAAAATGGGGGCTATTGATTCAATTGCCTCCAGCTTTAGCTGGAGGATGTCTAAATTACATCCTTATAATGTCTTTACCCAAATGTCTTCATTTGTATGTCTAAATCAGAAAATTTAATTTGAGAAAGATGAAAGTAGAGGGTGTATTTATTGCCTCCGCGAAATAAATTATGGTTATTTTCTTATATTTGTTTTATCAAAAAAATGATAAAATGTACGCAAAAAATATTTCACCCAATCAACCAATTTTAGATGAGCAAGGTTATATCAACCTAATTCGAGAAGCTCTTAAACGTGTAAAGGAGCGATACTTTATCGTAAAATCAAATCCAAAACCTGGCGGATTTCAAAGAGAAAGAGTCTTCTGCTATGAATTATATCATCAGATGAGACTGTTACATCAGGATACGGGTGAAATACAAATCAATGGAGAAATAGATAAAAGCGGAAATACAGATTTTGAAGAATTACATTCTAATCCTGATTTTATTTTTCATGAACCTTCAGAACATAAAAACAACAAAATTGTAATTGAAGTAAAAGGTATAATAAATGATGATAAAAAAGGGGTTGAAGCAATCAAAAAAGACTTTAGAACACTATTGTTTTTTATTAATAAGAGAAAAGTTAAGTATGAAACAGGGGTATTTATTTTATATCGATATAACTTTCAAGAGTTCAAAAATATGTTTAAAGAAACTTTAATGGAATTTGTTAAGGGCAAAAAGAATAGAAACATCTATATAATTACGATTAAAAGCTTTGGACAAGAACCAGAATTGAGTCATATAAAGGATTGGTTTCAATAGGTCTATTCACCAATATCTAAATAATTTCCTCCTTAATTTTTCAATAAATGATTCCTAAATCGGCAAAACCGTAGTACTCTTCACCTCAGCCATCACAAAAAAACTATGAATCAATGAAACACTTGGCAGTACCGAAAGTTTTTGCTGGTGAAACAGGTGGTAACTCTCCATATCAGGCACTACGATTTTAAGCAGATAATCAAAACTACCTGATACGAAATCACAACTGATAACCTCGGGCAGGTCTAAAATAGACTGGTTAAAGTCTTCTGAGGTATCATGGGTCTGCTTAATCAAAGTAACCTGGCAATAAACCGTCAGATTCTTCCCTAGTTTCCTTTTATTCAGAATAGAAACATACTTTTCTATGATGCCCTCCTGCTCCATACGCTTAATGCGGTCATGCACAGGCGTAAGCGAAAGATTAATCTCCTTAGCAATCTCTTTGAACGTAAGATGTGCATTGCGCTGCAATAAACGCAGAATTTTCCGGTCAGTTTCGTCTATCATTTTTATACAGTTTTAAGCATAAGTCTATTAGTCCTCGTAAGCAAGAGAAGTGTATACAGAAAATTTTTCTTTTCAGGAATAGAAAATCCGATGTACAATAGGTGTATTTTCTGCAAATATATCTATTTGAGAAAATAATTTCTTATTTTTCTTGGTATAGAATAAATATTTTCTTCTTTTACTAATTTTGTTGTGCAATTATACTTCATCAATAAACTAAAAAATTCAGTCATCTCAGTTGTCAGACTGGATTGTATTGAAACACTTCATCAACAAACCTTCACAGAGAATGATAATCGGAGTTCCAAAGGAAATCAAAAACAATGAGAATAGAGTAGCCCTAACACCTGCCGGGGTAGCTGAATTTAAAAAACACGGACATACGGTTTATGTACAATCAACAGCCGGAGAGGGTAGTGGTTTTAAGGACGAAGAATACACTAAAGCTGGTGCCAACCTTCTCTCAACGATAGAAGAGGTATATGGCATTGCCGAGATGATTATCAAAGTAAAAGAACCGATTGCTTCTGAGTATAGTCTGATTAAAAAAGACCAGTTGCTCTTTACTTATTTCCATTTTGCTTCGTCAGAAGAACTCACCCATGCCATGATTAAGCAAGGTGCGGTTTGTCTGGCCTATGAAACAGTTGAAAAACCAGATCGTAGCCTGCCTTTATTGGTGCCGATGTCGGAAGTAGCAGGACGTATGGCGGTTCAGGAAGGAGCAAAGTATCTGGAGAAGCCAATGAAAGGAAAGGGTATTCTGTTGGGTGGTGTACCGGGTGTGCCTCCGGCAAAAGTATTGGTGCTAGGTGGTGGAATTGTAGGTACACAAGCCGCTAAAATGGCAGCAGGCCTGGGAGCCAGGGTTGTAATTATGGATGTGAGCTTGCCACGTTTGAGATATTTGTCGGACATAATGCCGCAAAACGTAGTAACTATTATGTCGAACGAATATAATATCCGTGAGGCTATCCGTGAGGCTGATTTAATTGTAGGAGCAGTGTTGATTCCGGGAGCTAAAGCCCCTCACCTGATTACAAGAGATATGCTGAAGACGATGCGCCCGGGTACGGTAGTTGTTGATGTGGCAGTAGATCAGGGTGGTTGTATTGAAACCTGTACACCGACAACACACGAAAACCCAACATTTGTGATTGACGATGTAGTACATTATTGCGTGGCTAATATGCCGGGTGCAGTACCTTATACATCTACATTGGCCTTGACAAACGCTACTTTGCCTTATGCTATTCAGTTAGCTAATAAAGGTTGGCAAAAAGCTTGTGCCGAGAATGAAGAATTGAAAAAGGGGCTGAACGTAGTAAACGGCAAAATAGTATACAAAGGCGTTGCCGATGCCTGGAATCTGGCATTTGAAAGTGTAGAAACAGTATTGTAACAAATAGTTTTGCAAAAACGCACTGTCGGTTTATTATATAGGACCTCTTCCTTTGCGGGGAGAGGTTTTTTTACAGCCTTAGACCCTGAATCTGCCTTTTTGAAAGAAAGATAGGGAGACTTTTTTTCGTCTCTGGTTTAGTTTTCTGCTTAAAATTTGCAACTTGCAGCATGGAAAAGAAACAGAAATTCTATACGGTGTGGGAAGGACGAAAAGCAGGAGTCTACGACTCGTGGGACGAGTGTAAAAAACAGGTCGAGGGTTTTCAGGGTGCTAAGTATAAGTCTTTCGATACTAAAAAGGAAGCAGAGGCAGCCATGAAAGAAAATTACTGGAAATATACCCAAACCCAGAAAACCGCACAGAAACAAACGAAGATTCCGGCTTCTGCCTTTCCGCCACCAATTTTAGAGTCGATAGTAGTAGATGCCGCCTGGAACTCCGTAAAAAAAGATATGGAGTATCAGGGCTTTTACCTGAAAACGAAAGAACGGATTTTCCATAAAGGGCCTTTTCCGAAAGCCACTAACAATATCGGTGAGTTTCTGGCAATCGTACATGCGCTTGCTCATCTGAAAAAACATAATTCTTCTTTGCCTGTTTATTCTGATTCACGTACGGCCATCAGCTGGGTTCGTAATAAAAGAGCTAATACCAAACTGGAAGAAGCCAATGGCAACGAAGAAGTTTTTGACCTGTTGGACAGAGCCGAAAAATGGTTGCAATCGAATACTTATCCTAATAAAGTATTGAAATGGGAAACTGATTATTGGGGCGAAAATCCCGCTGATTTTGGCAGAAAGTAAATCACAATGAATTAATCTTTCTGATAGCAAATGCCGGAGCAATGCGCACCAGCCAGTACAGTAAATTCACCTTCCCGATTCTGATTTCAGGGCTTCTGCCATTCTCCAATTTCTGTAATATTTCTTCTACCGCTTTTGCTACCGGAATAGCGGTTTTTGGTAGATTCCCTTTATGCCATGGGGTGTCTATTACAGGTAGCAGTATTTCAGTTACTTTAATCGGCATATCGCTTAGCTGTAATCTTAGTGTTTGAGTAAATGAGTGCAAAGCAGCTTTGGTAGCATTATAAAATGGATAAACAGCCCGCGGTGCATAAACCAGTCCGGTAGAAATATTGATTAATTGTGCATTCTTATTTTTCAGCAGGAGCGGTAAAAATAATTTGGTCAACCGGATAGGTGCCAGGATATTAGTCTGAAATTCGTCAGTAGCTTTTTCAATGGCTTTATCGTCTTCCATCAATGATGTATTATGTACAATAGCCGCATTGTTGATTACAATGTTACAGTCAGGATGATTGTTTTTTACCCATTCGTATAGTAAGTTACAGCCTGCTTCTGATGCAATGTTACAAGGGAAGACATGTACTTGTGGAATCAGCAGTTTGGCCTCTGTTAATTTTTCTTCAGAGCGGCCACAAATCAGAACAGTATTGTTTTTCTCTATTAACCTTTTGGCTAGCTCCAGCCCAACTCCCGAACTTCCGCCTGTAATCAGTATCGTGTTGTTTGCGTACATCTTTTTGTTTGTTTAATGACACAAAACAAAGCGGCACGCACCTTAAAAACATTAACATAGGTTAATGCGCTGATTTATTTCTGATTCTGCTTAAAGAAATAGGGGAGATGCCCAGATAAGAGGCTATCTGGTGTTGCTTAATGCGGTTTTCGAGTGTCGGAAATTCTTTCTTAAAAATATCATATCGTTCCTGCGCTTCTAACAGAAGCAAATCACGTTCACGGATTTCTTTGGTAGAAAAAGCTTTTTCTAATATCAACACCAGAAACCGGTTCCAGCATTCATGTCCTTTTTTCAGTTCAAGCCAATCAGCATAATTGATGTCATATATATAACTGTCTTCCAGGGCTTCAATAAACATCCGGCTTGGTTGCAGGCTGACCATAGCTGAATAGGAAGAAATAAAATTGTTTTCCAATATGAAGTTCTTGGTAAACTCTGTTCCCTTATTATTAATATATAAGTACCTGAAAAGCCCTCTTTCAACAAAAGCAAACTTTTTAGGTATTTGGCCCTCTCTGATATAATAATCACCTTTATTAATTTTAACAGGCTTAAGCAATTTTGCAATCTTTACTTCTTCGGCTTCAGGCAAGTCGATATTAAATTTGACAAATGATAAGAATGAATGAGCCATTTATTTAGGGTTTGCTACAAGATACAACAATCAGGCAATTTTATTATGTAATCGTTTTAGATTTTACTTGCTCCTCTATGAAAACAAAAAAGTCAGGCCATTAAAAGGGCCTGACTTTGGGAATCGTAAGATTAAGTGCCTAATTCAATTCGAAACTTGAAAGTTTTTTAAATTCTGCAATACGGCTGGCAATTTCTTCCGGTGTCAGATTCTGGATTCTTTCTGAACCAAATCTCTCAACACAATAAGATGCCATAGCCGAGCCATGAATAATGGCGCGCTTCATATTTTCAAAACTTAAATCATCTGTTTGGGCCAGATATGCTATAAAACCTCCGGCAAAAGTATCACCTGCACCTGTCGGGTCAAATACCTCTTCTAAGGGAAGCGCAGGGCAGAAAAAGATATTGTCATCCTGAAACAACAAAGCTCCATGCTCTCCTTTTTTTATAATAAGGGTTTTAGGCCCCATTGCCATGATTGTCTTGGCTGCTCTGCGAAGTGAGAAATCACCTGATAACATTCCGGCTTCTTCATCATTGATAGCCAGGCAATCTACCTGTTTCAATAGAGCTTTTAAATCTACATTGGCAATATCAATCCATAAGTTCATGGTATCAACCATTACAAATTTAGGTCTGTTGCGCAGGCGGGTTAATACACGCATCTGAATTTCAGGAGAAGTATTGCCTAACATCAGGTATTTACAATCCTGATAAGATTCCGGAATTTTTGGGTCAAACTCGCCCATTACATTCAGTTGAGTTTCAAGGCTATCGCGGGAGTTCATATTATTATGGTAGCGACCTGACCAGAAAAACGTTTTTCCACCTTTTACAACTTCAAGACCTTCCGTATTTACTCCGTGTGATTCGAGTACATCGATCATGCTTTGTGGAAAATCCTCACCTACTACGGCTACAAGATTATTTTCTTTTACAAAATATGAGGCAGTAAGGGTAATAAAAGTAGCGGCTCCGCCAATAATTTTATCTGTTTTTCCGAAAGGTGTTTCAATTTTATCGAATGCCACCGAACCAACTGTAAGTAAAGACATAAATGCTGAATCCCATCGAAATGACGGGGATTTTCTTTGTTTAGTATGAAAAATTATGATTGTGCTATTGTTTTATAGCAAAAACGGCACAAAATTAATAAAAATCCTGATTAATCTGAC
>CALRLN020000040.1:0-19473 GCA_943368675.1 Chitinophaga pinensis
GGCTCTACCCAATTTAACTATTGAGTCTTGCAAGAACCCTGAATCATCTTTTCCTTTATCAGATAATCCCTTTATTCTCTTCTCGATGTCTTCTAAAGTTTTATTAAGCTTTGCGGCATCGATAGTCGCAGTAAAATGTAAGTTGCTCATTTGGCAGAAATCGTTGTGTTGGATTTAATGTAATAGCAAATATAATATTTTATACTTATATCATAAGCATAAATATGGAAAATATTTTTTAACAAACCAAGCGACTTTTCGATTTACTTCCCGGAGCAAAATACTAGAAAACCTAATGAGTAAATGTAAAAATCATTCTGTTTCTTTTGAAATAAATTGAGAAGACTTTCAGCAAAAATTTCATAAGCGTACGCCGCCCCCAATCTCTTTTTTTATCAACAAAAAAAACGATTCAAAAAAATGAGAACCGTTTGGGAGAGTAGTAGTAATAGTAGTATTATTTTGTTTTGTTTCTTTTTGTTTATATTATGGTGGCAGTTTAGGTATCAATCTAGGTTCTAGGTTAGGGTATAGCTTAGGGTATAGGTAAGCCACCAGTTTCTGACACCTATTTTATCCCTTAAGGCGCCCGTGTGTCTGTCTTGCTATCAGTTTCTGATAGCTTAACAATCTCTGTCAGCAATGTTTTATTATTATAAGGTATCAGGCAAGCTGTCAGATTCTGCTACCTCCAGGCTGTTTTAAGGCTTTCAATTCCATTCGTAAAACAAATCATTTGGGGGTGTGTAGCGCATTGCTTATCTGCTGAAAAATCGTGGAGGCTATATTTTTCACCAATGAAGGTACCGACAAATCAGAAAAGGTACCTGATAATAAAAATTCCATCCATTTTGTTTTAAAATACTCAATATTCGCAGGTCAGTTTATGGCATTTACGAAATTTTAAACCTTAAACAAATTTATCTTATGGCAAAAACAACGGTTAGCGCTCCGTATAATACGGGCGGAAATCCTAATATTACATTAGGTATGGAAATCGGAGAAAATCAGGGGGCCTTAAGCCGCTTCTTTCTTGATGGTGTCCTGTTTCATGAAACCACAGACAACCTTATTGCACTTGACCTCAGCAATATGGTTTTGCCTGGCAAGCGCCTGCGTATAAGGTGCATAGTTAAAGATATACAAGACGATACGGACGACTCCAGCGTAATTTTTGGTTTACGGGGCGGGCTGAATGATTTTTTATCTGACCTGAAAAACAAAATCACTCCATCTGGCGGCTTTATTGTCTACTCATACACAATTTCATTCTTTTAAATCATGAAAAAACTATTTAGCACATTCGTATTAATTACTCTGTTTATCAGCATAAGCTTCGCACAGGAGGAAAAAAAAGATCAGGTGATTGATTTGAATTTCCTTAAAGCTCCTGCTTCTACAGCCGCCAACATTCTGGGGTTTTCGCCGAACGAAATTCAATCACCTACCGACCCAAGCGCCCTTGTGGCAAGTTTTCAGAATGCAACTTCCAATTTCACGTCATTACCCAAAAGTTTTGCACTTGATATAGCTCCCTATCGGTTTTTCGGAAAGAAAAAGATGACGTTCAACGACTATATCTCAAACAAACTAGGCGATAATCTCAAACAAAGCCTGGTTATTTCTGTTGCCTATCGTGATAGTTCAAATGCACTAAAGGGGTATCAGGGAAATTCTTTTATCGCTTTTGGTGCTAAGGTATCGCTCATCAGAGGAAAGAACGAAATATTGCATACTTTTTACGATTTAGATAAATTTATTGAAGCAAATGTAGATAAGAATCCTCAATATCTAGCACTTACCAAACAGGCAGAGGCCCTTGAAGCAGCCAATGGAAGAAAGCTGACAGCTGAATCGGAAAAGATAAGAAATAAGGTTATAGCCCTGGAAGACTCATTAAAGAAAAAATTTTCCAAAGAATTCAATGGGAGGAATGAAGCAGAAAAAAATCTTAAATACGAAACCATCCGAACGGGCTTTAAACTGGATTTAGCCGGAGGGTTTTCTTATCGATACCCGCAGAATAACGTGGACTCCACCCAGTTTTTCAGGGGTGGTGTATGGGCTACTTTCGGATACGACTGGCTCGATGCAAAGGCTGTCAATCAATGGTCTGTTTTAGGTATATTACGTTATCTGCGGAATCCGGAGCAACCCTGGGCAGATACCGAAGGAAAACTAAAAGGTAAAACAGGGATTGAAACTTTTGATTGTGGTATAAAGACCTCGTTTAATAACACGGGGAATCATACAACAAGTTTTAATCTGGAGGCACTCTACCGTAGCATCGTATCCAAACAAGACGAAGCCAGCAAGATAGACCCAAGTTTCAGATTGGCCCTGAGCGCCAATTACGAAATCAATAAGAACATGGTGTTGAGCCTGGCCATCGGTCGGGATTTCGACGGTGCAGTTTCAAAAAGCGGTAACGTATTTGCTTTTTTAAATCTGATTACTGCTTTTGGTTCGCATACTACAATTACAGATAAGTAAAAATCATGATGAGGGGAGCTCCGGCAGAAATAAAATATCGTTGGGCTTCCCTTATGAGATATTTGCTCAATCCTTAGAAAACATCAGGTAAATTATACCCTGATTGTTTCCGCAAAATATTGTTCCATAGCTGGCATGAGTTTTTTGTATTAAGTACAAAATATATTAAACCATTACAACAAATGAACAATATAGAAAATACCCCAAGAAGAGAGGATGAAATTCCTGCCACACAACAATCAGGTAACCTTAATAGTAACCTACCAGCACAACAAGGACAAGGCTACAGCGATGCTACCCGGCAAGGAGGCAATCAGAATACAGAACAACAGGCCGACCAGAGCAGCACTTACCGCGGACAGGAAGGACAGGAGTATGATGTAGATGCCAGTGATGCCATTAACCGCCAGGCCGATTATTCAGGCAATAGCGAGAGAGACATTGAAGAATCTGCAATGGATACAGACAGAGATATGGAGTCTCAACATGATTCAGACCAGGATATTAATCCGGGTGATAAAGCACAAAATAAGGATTTTAACAGATAAAAGAGTACAACTGTTTTTCCACACATGAGAAAAAGGTGAAATCATTTTGCGTGATTTCACCTTTTTTATGGTCGGTTGTAGAATTTAATTTGATCCTGAATGTGTAAATCTTTACTCATCAATAATGTGAATAAGAGAACAAAGGCTGGTATATTTTTTTATCGGTTTTATCAGGATTAAACTAATTCAACAATTAATCAATATAATCATGGAAAAGTCACCCAACACCGAAAAAACAATGACAAGTGAAGTTCCGGAGGATAAGAGAACTGGACTTTCAAAAGGTTCGTCACATAAAAACTCCGGCACCGGAGGCCGGGATTCGGGCAGTAACAAAACAGGTAATAAGAAATAAGACAAGATGTATCTGACAGAAATCTTATTGCCTTTAGCCGACAATAAGCACAAAGCGTTTAAGTCGGAATATTTTGTAGCAGTTGAAAAACAATTAACAGAAAAATTCGGAGGCCTTACTGCTTTTACCAGAACTCCTGCCGAAGGCTTATGGAAAAATAATAAGAGCAGTAAGACCTACCGTGATGATATTATCATTTTTGAAGTTCTCTCACCGGAATTCGATAAAACCTGGTGGCTGCACTATAAAGAAGAACTCAAAACAACTTTCCAGCAAAAAGAAATCATCATCAGAGTAATGAAAGTGCGGATGGTCTGAATTAAAAGCATGATAGAATCGCGTAAGTGTCCTCATCAAATACTTCCTCACTACTTAATAACAAGAAATATCAATTTCTTTGTAACCTTCTGCTAACAACCAGGTAAGCTGAAGACTAATACTATGATTTTATGGTGCTTTACAGTTAAAGACACAAGAATACGCTAAACCCGCACAACTTTATTGATTTTTACGTACAGCCTCACGGTTGGTATATTTTTTTAATGAAGAATTAAAAATTACTTAAGCATTAAACCCTGAAAGGTTTGAATTGTCAAATTTTTTAGGAAATTTTAATCTCATTACATCGAAACATTTTATACCTTTGTCTCACTAACCTATTATTTGGTAGATAATTATGGAAATAGCTTTACAAAGAAATGATATAAGGCATACTGTTGAAGAAGCACTACATAAAAGTAATATCCACTCTGAAGAAATAATTGATAATCAGGAAATCAGTAGCCTTGCTGTGTTAATTAACGGAACTGTTCTGCCATCACAACTGAATATGTTCATACAGCTCATTCAGGAGCAGAATCTGAAATGCAATACCAATAATTTTCCTGATATGAGTGTAACGTATATTTCAGTGTTCAAGTAAGGCTGAATGATTCACAGATTTAAAATCTGCATGTAAAATACAACACCTTTATAGCCATGATTAAAATTTTGCTGTTGTTATCTTTTAGCCTAATACCCAAAAAACCTTTCTCATTTTATAGCCATATATTTTAATTGCAGACAAGCCTGTTAATAACAGGCTGATTGGGCTCAATAACTTAGCCGGTTTCTGCCTATATTGTGCGGTTTTATAAAAACCTATGAACAACAGCCGTTTTTTTCTTATCATCATACTTGGCTTATTGTCTGCCATCGGTGCTTTTTCGATTGATACCTATATTGCGGGTTTTCCGAGCATAGCGGCCGATTTCCATGTGAGCGTTGATACCGTTGCTTATTCCATATCAAGCTTTTTTCTGGGTATTTGTATCGGACAAATGATTTGCGGGCCTTTGCTGGATCGCTTCGGGCGGAGAAAGCCCCTTCTGATAGGCTTGTTTCTCTATACACTGGCATCGGTAGGCTGTGCTTTGTCTACTTCTATCGAAATGCTCATTATTGTTCGTTTCTTTCAGGCTTTGGGCGGTTGTGTGGGTATTGTTGCTCCCAGAGCTATTGTGCGTGATATTTTCCCTGTGAGCGAAATAGCAAAAATTTTCTCTTTACTTGTACTCGTTTTAGGGGTTTCGCCTATCATTGCCCCTACTATCGGAAGCATCCTTATTATAGCATTGGGTTGGCATTCGGTTTTCTGGCTACAGGTAATTATAGGGCTTTCATTGTTGGCTATGGTCTTCTTTTTTCTACCCGAAAGCAGGCCGGGCGATGTATCGATGTCGTTGCACCCCAAAGTAGTAAGCGTTAATTTTTTCAGGATTTTCATCAACGGGCAGTTTATCACCTATGCCCTTTGCGGGGCTGTGGTATCGTGTGGGGTCTATGCTTATCTTGCGGGTTCGGCAGCAGTTTTTATGCAGATATATGGTGTAAATGAGCAGCAATACGGCTATATTTTCGGCTTAACCGCAGCCGCTCTGATTGGAAGCAGCCAGCTTAATACCTTAGTATTAAGAAAAACCGGCAGTGCAAAAATCATTCAGACCGTGCTGGTGATTCAGACCATTTTCGGTATCATTCTATTTGGCTTCAGTGCCCTGGGTTGGCATAACTTATATAGCATGATAGGTTCAGTTTTGTTATTCATTGCCTGCCAGGGATTCGTTCAACCCAATACTTCCGCCCTCTCACTGGCACCTTTCACCAAAGATGCGGGCAGCGCATCGGCACTCATGGGCGCCATGCAAATGAGTTTTGCTGCTTTTGCCAGTGCGTTGGTGGGTAGCCTTGGCAACGGGACGAGCATTCCGCTCACCGCTATTATGGCGGCCTGCCCTATTATTGGCTTACTTATACTTGGGGTGAGGCGGTTGGTAGTAAAGGCTGGATGAAGTGGGTTGTGCAAGTGAACTTTGCTGCAATTCAACCAATAATCAGCGCTACCTGATTTACTCTGAAAAAATCCTCATACCCCGGCTCCCAAAATAAAACTTACCTGATTTACTATATTTTCTATTAATTTATTGCAAAATTAGCAATTGATAAAAACGCATACCCTGATTTCAACCCATAACACCGAACCGACCTATTCCTACTATGAAAAAAATATTTAAGAAAATCATGTATACTATTCTTTTCCTCCTTCTAGGTATCCTGCTGATAGGGTTAATACTGGCTTATATACCCGCTGAATCAAGAACGCATCATGTAGGGGTTTCGCCCGAAGAGGCAGCCCGATTGAGAAAGGATTTTAAAGGGCCGCACGATATATTTACCACTACTGATGGGGAAACGCTGTTTCTGCGAAGATGGAACCCTGACAGCATCAATCCGGCAAAAAAAGATATAGCGGTGCTGATTTTTCATGGAATCACCGCCTATAGCGGTGCCTATGATATGGCCGGGAAAACATTGGCAGCAGGTGGGTACACCACCTTCGGCCTGGATTACAGGGGGCATGGGCTATCGGGAGGCAACAGAGCAGATAGCCCGAATCGAGAACGGTATACGGCCGATCTGGTTGAGTCGATAAAGTATATCAAAGGCCTGGGGTTCCCGAAAGTAATTGTGATGGGACACAGCCTTGGGGTAGTGTCGGCCATAGTTACGGCCAATGCTGTACCGACTGAACTGGCAGGCTTGATACTGCTTTCGGCGGCTTATGAGCGAAAAAAAGAAGCAGAAGTCGTACAACCCTCGTTTATGCAGAAAGCCAGGATTTTCGCCAGTTCTGTTTTGCGTCCCTCGCATCAGGCTGTAGAATATTACCGTGAAGGCATGGTAGTCTCGAAAGACCCGCTATACAATTATAGCTATACGCTTCGGTTTGTAACGATGATACCTGTGAAAGACCTCAAAATTCAGAAAGATATGCATATACCTATCATGGTCGGCATTGGTGATAAAGACGAGCTATTCACTGTCGAAAAAGCCAGAGAGCTTTATGAACTGATACCGGGCAATCAAAAGGAGTTTGTAGTATTGAAAGATATGTATCATGCCAAAATTCCGGTTGAAAGCTGGCAGGAATGTGTAAAATGGCTGGATAAGACCTATATGAAGCAATAGGATGATAGCAGGGGTTCAAAATCTTGAACCCCCTACTATCCTTGAAACTGATGTAGTACAGGTATTTTTTGTATCTTTGAAAGATGCCTGATTTTAAATAAATAACGCCACACTGATGATCCGAATACTTGCTTTCTTACTCCCGGCAATAGTTTCTACCCTCGCATTTGTTCGTCATACCGATAGCCCGACAAATAGGCCAACCACCAGACAGGAAAATGACAAACCAAAAATAGCCTTCACTTTTGATGATGGGCGCACCGATGATATAGCCGGATACCACCTGAAAGTCTGGAATGAAATGTTGCTGAATAATCTGAAAAAGCATGGTTTAAAGGCTATTCTGTTTTCGTCAGGAGCCAATAAGACTACTCCCAGAGGTAAATATGTATTGTCTTCATGGAATAATGCGGGGCATCTGATTGCCAATCATACCTTTACACATCCGAGTTTTAATAGCAAAAATACAAGTCTCGAAGCTTTTAAGCGTGAATTGACCAAAAATGATTCTATCATAAAGGCTTATAGCAATTATTATCCATACTTCCGGTTTCCGTATTTAAAGGAAGGGAATACAAAAGAAAAAATTGAGGGATTCAGGGCATTTATGAAGCAACAAGGTTATAAAAACGGACACGTGACCATTGATGCCTCAGACTGGTATATTGCCAACCGACTGGCAAAAAGACTGAATGAAAACCCCAAAGCAGATATTTCGGGTTTCAGAGAATATTATAAAAAGCACCTGCTCAACCGTGCTACTTTCTATGATTCTTTGTCTTATCAGCTAACCAACAGACGCATCAATCACGTAATACTATTGCATCATAATTTAGCCGCAGCCCTGTTTCTGGACGACCTCATTAAGCACTTTAAAGACAATGGATGGGAGGTGATAGATGCCGACAAAGCCTATACCGACAAAATTTATGAAGAAGTGCCAATGAACATTCCGGCAGGAGAAAGCCTGATATGGGCATTAGCCAGACAATCCGGTAAGTTTGAAGGCATATTAAGATACCCTGCGGAGGACGGAGAATATGAGAAACCGTTGATGGATAAACTGGGGCTTTGACAGACGTATTCAGCAAAAAAGCCCTGTCTCTCACCAAAGCAAGAGTCAGGGCGTTACCGAAACATATCTATCAATCAAAATTTATTCTTTCTTTTTCAGCTTTTCTTTTGTCTTTTCATAGACTTCATCATATTCCTCTTTCTCTTCGTTTTCAAAGGTAGAACCGATGGCCCCACCAATCACCAGACCGATAGGCCCCGCCACTATTGTTCCTATCACAGCGCCTAATACTGCATTTCCGGTTGAATCAGACTCTGGCGGATTGGGTGTATTATTAATCGCATCTTTTACTGCCTCTTTAGTATTGCTATTCACCGACTCCTTGTGTTGTTCTACTTGTTCTTTGATAAACTTTTCTTTTTCTGTCTGATTCATGGTTTTAAAATTTTGTGTGGTAAATCATATATATACATAACCAACAATACAGGGCAGATGTTTTAGAATAGATACATAAAAAAGAATGTGCAGATACTGATCCAAGGCAAAACACTCCCTAAAAATATGCTTATGGCTTGTTATGAAAGAGAAACTGGTCTACTTTTTTAAAGCATATACAGGCTGATAAACCCCGTCTGCCAATTGCACTATCTCATTAAAAAGAGACTGGAGTAATACTAAATGATTTTTGAGATTGGTTTTATCAATACAAAGTACCTGTTCAATTTTCTCTTTCAAATCAGTTGGTTTCAGCTCAGCACTTTCCAGAATATCAATGGCACGTTTATCTCCGATCGGATAGATTTCATTAATGGCAAAGAGGGTCATTGTCAGGTTTTTCATGGCTCTGCTCAGGCAGCCTGCCAGGTTATAAATATCATTTTTCTCAACAAAACCTGCCACGTGCATAATCGTAAACTCTGTAGACCACAGCGATTGTTGAATGATGGCCTGCTTTAGCTTGGGAGGGTACACCCGTATTTGTTCTTTCAACCCACTGATAATGCCCTCAGGGTCATATAAAGGAATACAGAACTGTGTTTCGGCCAGGTAAAACACTGAGGCAAATCCGTAGGGTGGTTGCTGCTCAAAATGATTCTCCCAGATACCTTCCATTGCCTTTTCAATTGTTGCGTTTATCTGTCCGATGTTTTTGTACAGAAAATCTACTTTACCGTATGCTGTATTAATCCAAGCACCACCATTCACCCATGGTCCCCACTCATAGTACCCTGTTACAACCGGATTAGCGTCTGCGGAATACTTTAGTGCTATTTCCTTCACCGAATCAATAGAAAAAGGCGCTTTATCATAATAATAAATGCCAATGTCCAGATCAGACTGCTCAGTGGCCCGGCCCGTAGCATACGACCCACCCAAAACAATAGCACTCACATTCGGAATACTTTGCAGGTCTCTCGTAATATTCTCCAGCAGTTGTTCTTTCCGGGCTGATAATTTCATTGTTTCAATTATAAATGTTCACTATATATTGTTACTTCCCTATCACCTTCTTCCTGTGGCTCAGGCCCCAGAAATGCAGTTCTTCTATCACTTTTTCAAGAGAAAGCCCATGCTCTGTAATGGAATATTCAACAGTAGGCGGAAAAGTATCATGTACTTCTCTTTTAATCAGTTCGTTAGCTTCGAGGCTCTTCAGTTCTTTCGAAAGTGTCTTATCAGTTATGCCGCTTACTTCTTTGGCTAACTGTTTAAACCTTTTCGGGCCTGACGACAAAGCAAACAATAACAGCAGTTTCCATTTGCCTTCGAGGGTTTCCAGAGCATCTTTAATAGAAAGCATGCTTTTGGGACAATGACCATTTGTTAACATATATTCAGTTTTTAGCGATACTATCCTGACAGATAGTGCTATCCAACAGGATAGTACTATCATTCGGAAAGCAAATTTATGTAATCTTGTGGCGTAAAAAAACATTACTCAATGACAACGCAGAAGAACACCTTTAAAGGATTAAATATCGCAGTGTGGATATGCCAGATATTACTTTCTGTAACTTTACTTTGGGCTTCGGCTATGAAACTACTAAAGCCTGCCGACGAACTGGCCCAAATGTGGCCGTGGACAGGCGATAATATAATACTTACTAAAATTACCGGAATATTTGATTTATTGGGTGGTTTAGGTTTAGTGCTGCCGTCAGCACTTCGTATCAGACCTAAACTGACTATCTATGCCGGCTATGGAATCATAGCGCTGATGGTAGCTGCAAGTATTTTTCATATTTCAAGAGGTGAGGCATCGCAGATAGGATTCAATATTTTTGTGGCACTCATGGCAGGGTTTATTGTATGGGTGAGAGCCAGAAAATCATAATCTGCATTTCATGGCAGGGGTTCAGGATTCTGAACCCCTGCCAGACATCAATCCTTAACAAACACAACCTTTATAGACCTTATTTCTCTTATCCAACGGGCTTGTTTTTTGTCTTGCGGGGTTATCAGGCGGAAGGAGCCTTCACCTGACGGAAGCGGGGCTCCATCTTTTTCTGTTACCAGCATAACTGTATTATTGCTAAACTCCGGATCCAGTTCGGGCAAAGAATAAACTACTTCATAGCCATCTGCGGCCTGTACAAGCACTATTTTTGTGAGGTTTTCACCTCTTAGTTTGGCTCCCAATGTAACTCCTGCTTTTTCAAGCACCTCTACCAGAGCTACACCCTTATATTCATGCTCTTTACCATCTTTGTCTTTTGTTTTATGGGTCAGCGGCTTGTATGCAGCAAGGTCTTCTTTTGTTAAATTAAGGGGTGTCAATACTTCACCGCTTATGCTTACAGAAGCCACGTTTTGCGCCATACCCGGCAAAGAGCTGCACAGAAACAAAGTCAATATAAATAAGTTACTATTCTTAAATTTCTTCATTGTTTCAAAGATTTATTGGGGTCTGAAAATGCCGGATTATTAATAAATGTAGTGTCGGTCAACATATGTAAAAAAGCCAGAATATCTGCTTTCTCTGCCTGAGTCAATAAAAGCGTTTTCCCGCCTGTTTCGTTAGAAACACCCCTCAGAAAACTGCTCAGTGACGGGCTTTCCTGAATATGTTCGTTATAATGCTCCAATACTTCAGCAAGAGTCCTGAATCTGCCATCGTGCATATAAGGGGCTGTCAAAGCAATATTTCTTAGGGTAGGCACTCTGAATCTGCCTTTATCGCCTGTTTGCTGACTTATCGCTTCTCTACCTATATCTTTCGGCTCGGCATCCAGTCCGTTGTTATGAAAAAGTTCTTTAAAGGTTTTGGGGCCTCCATGACAATGCCCGCAGTTTGCTCCTCTTATACCTCTTTCCGGTGCCGGGGCATCCATAAAAAGTGCAATTCCTCTTAACTCCTGCGGTGTAGGCTGATAGGTTCCTGCCAGATAACGGTCATAGGGCGAATCAGCTGAAATAAGTGTCCGTTCAAATTGCGCCAATGCCTTTTTAATCTTGTCGGCATCAATAGTATCGCTGCCAAAAGCTCCTTTAAAAAGCATCGGATACCCGGCTGTCTGCTGTAATTTCCTGACAGATGCCTCCAAAGATTGTCCCATTTCATGCGCATTGGTCATCGGGAAAACCGCCTGCTCTTCCAGACTTGCTGAGCGGCCATCCCAGAAAAAATTGCGTACCCAGAGCAGATTAACCAGCGCCATAGAATTACGGCTTGTCAATGATTTATCAACGCCAGTACTCAAGGCCTTCCCGTCAGTAAATGCCAGTTTCTGCTGATGGCAGGAAGCGCACGACAGGGTATTGTCTGCCGATAACTTCTTTTCATAAAAGAGCATTCTTCCCAGGCGGACGCCCTCTATAGTGGTTGGATTATCTTTTGGCACATTTATTCTTCCGCCAAAATTTGCAGGATATACGAGTGGGTACGGTTCAGGCTCAGTATTATCGGCTTTTAATCCGCTCAAAAAAATACAAACAACGGCAATACCCAAACTGAGCCATCGGTACTTACATCCCCGGCTTTTCTTTCGAGATATTTGCGTTTCAGAAGGCAAACCCAATGCGATATATTTTTAAATATATATCGCAAATATATAGAAAACCATCAATAAAATTCAATAAAATCGGCTAAATCAGATTAATTAATTCCTGCTCTGCTTCTGCGACAGCCCTGAGTTTTGCCCCCAGTTTGTTATAGGCCGCTATCACCTGCCTGCCCGCTTCTGTAATTTCGGCTCCACCCCCATTCTGGCCGCCTTTGTGTGTAATCACAAACGGATGCTTACCGAGTGTATTCAGAGAAACCACCATATCCCATGCCTTTTTATAAGACATCTCCATTTGCTGCGCTGCCTTTACGATCGAACCTGTTTCTTCAATATATTCGAGCAATTGCATTCTGCCGGGGCCAAAAAACTTGACATCATCTATAAAAACCCAATGGCTTAGGCTTATTCTTACTTTTCTTTCCATAATTGATGGGTGCTTGCTGGTAATTGAGGTCAATTTAGGAAGATTTAATTAATGGTCCGACGATTAGTAGGCAAGATTATAAAAATTCAACACCCTAAGGGTGCTAAATTTTTAACCCCTACCAGTTAAATGGTATACTCTATCAGTATCAGATTTTTTATTCTCCCGTCTGTATTCACCTTTTTTCTTTCTTATAATTAATTCCCCTATCACACGAAAAAACATTACTAAAATTTATTGTCTACAAAATAGACAATACCTGTTAAATCTCTACATTTGTTATATTTCAATACTAATCAACCTCTAACATGAAGAAAATCATAAAAATTGCACTCTGGTCAATTCTTGGTATCATAGTGGTGCTTGGCGGCTTGCTGGGCATATTCATCTATAAAGTAAAATACGGCTTCCCGGTTTCTTATGAAACCGAAGCACCAAAAATTGACTTCCCTGCTGGCAAACCCGCCATATTACTATTCTCCAAAACCACGGGCTTCCGACATGGCGAATCTATCGATGCCTCAAAACCTGTCATTGCCGATCTGGCTAAGAAAAACAACTGGTTTGTCTATGAAACCGAAGAAGGCGGTGTTTTTAATGACGCACAACTGGCTGAATTCAGCACAGTGATTTTTAATAATTCAACAGGAGAAGTAATCACTGACGACCAGAAGCGGGCGCTTGAAAAATACGTAGAAAACGGTGGCAGCCTGATGGGCATTCACGGTGCCGGAGACGACTCACACCATTGGGACTGGTACGAAAACAATCTGTTGGGTTCAAAATTCTCTCACCACCCCCTTGACCCGCAGTTTCAGAAAACTGATGTTCTGGTAGATGCACAGGCCGACAGCGCTATCACCGCGGGTATTCCGAAAACATGGAGCCATACAGATGAATGGTATGTTTTCTTCAAAAATCCCCGTGAGAAGGGCTTCAATATTCAGTTTACCATCAATGGCGAAAGCATTAATCCAAGCGGTAATATTCTGTTTGTAAAAGACAAAAACTTTGGCATGGGCAAAGACCATCCGGTGGCATGGTGCAAGCAAACAGGCAGAGGCAAAACTTTCTACACCTCCATCGGCCATAACGAAACAGCCTGGAAAAACGAAAACTTTGTAAAGTTGATTGAGAATGCAATTAAGTGGACACAGGTGAAGAAGTAATGTATCAATTCCATTGCAGCACGATTTTTTAAATCGTATACTCCATGTTCTGAAATAGATTTAAACAACTATTTCAAAGCATGGCTTTTTTATGCAGTTAAACAAAGCGACAATAAGCCATGTTATTAATGCATACGCAATGAATAAACCCATGAAGCACAAATTTGAAAAATACTATTTTGAAGACGATGGCACTATTCCCAACAGCCATTTGCCTGTGCTACTATATAGGCAGGTAACAAATGCCAAAGACAAATCAGATTGGTTTGAGAAAACATTTAAGGATAATGGCTGGACCAACAACTGGCGTGATGTCATTTATCGTTATGACCACTTTCACAGTACAACGCACGAAGTACTCGGTGTGGGTGAAGGAACTGTTAAACTGCGGATTGGTGCCGAAAAAGGCCTGTCAATAGAGGTGTCTGCCGGGGATGTACTCATATTACCCGCAGGTGTGGGGCATTGTGCTTTATCAGAACACATGGATTATGTAATTGTTGGCGGCTACCCTAACGGCAAAGACTGGGACATACTGACAGGCACCGAAGATGAAAGAAAAACGGCCATACCCCGTATTAAAAAATTACCAATACCTAAAACAGACCCGGTTTTTGGGCTGGAGGGTGAGCTTTTGAAACAGTGGAAATGATTCTTGTACACATGATTATTTAAGACCCGTTTCCTGAAAAAAAGGCCGCCTTAATTTAATTAAAATAAAACCGTTAAATCAAATCCGGTTGCATTAATTTTTATTTTCCAATTAGGTAATATACATTTGATTTAAAAATTGCCTGTTACTATGAAAAGACTCTACACCTTCTGTTTTATATTCACACTCATTTTTCAGGCACAGGCACAAAATGTGACCATTAATCCGAGCGGTGTTACTCCTGTTGTTATTCTTAATAATCATCCTCGTGGTAGCTATGATGCCATTCTGGCCTTACCTTCTCCGAAACAGGGCGATATCGCTTACGATTCAACCTTCGATTGCCTGCGGGTATATACAGATGGCAAATGGTTATGCTCTTATCAGAACCCACTCGAATTTATCCCCAATGTAATCGAAGCTGCTTCAGCAGGTGGCTCTGGTAATGATTCCGGAACTGCTATCACCGTAGATGCGGCCGGGAATATATATGTTGCAGGTGGTTATTCCGGTACTGCCAGTTTTGAACTGACAAACAAAACCTCATTGGGAATGGATGATATTTTTGTGGCTAAATATAACAAAAATGGCGCTTTACAATGGGTACAATCAGCCGGAGGTGCAGACAAAGATTCTGTACGGTCTATAGCCGTAGATGGCGAAGGCAATGTTTACATCAGCGGTTCTTATAAAAGTTCAGCGACTTTTAATGCAACTACGGTGACATCGCTGGGAGATACTGACATTTTTCTGGCAAAATACAATGCGGGTGGAACCCTTCAGTGGGTAAAGTCAGCAGGTGGTACCGGAAGCGATGCCGGTTCAGGATTAGCCATAGATGGGAGTAATAAAATCTATTTGGTTGGCTCTTATACAGGTAATGCTACATTCGGAGCTCTGAGCAAAACTGCAGCCGGGCTTTCAGATATTTTTCTTGCTAAATATGATGTGGATGGCACTGCATTATGGGTAGAGTCGGCCGGTGGTACAAATGATGATTTTGGCCAGGCCATTACCCTTGATTCAAGTGGTAAGA
Organism: Chitinophaga pinensis; assembly: GCA_943368675.1. Taxonomy (GTDB): domain Bacteria; phylum Bacteroidota; class Bacteroidia; order Cytophagales; family Spirosomataceae; genus Emticicia. The sequence continues at coordinate 15,207 of CALRLN020000040.1, forward strand.
TACACATCACAGGTTATTTTAAGGGTTCTGCCAACTTTGGCTCTTTCAATAAAATAGCTGATGCCTCTTATTTTGATGTTTTTGTGGCTGAATATGACCCGGTTGGTCTGACCTGGAACTCTGCAGAATCTGCAGGTGGTATCAATCATGAATACAGCCAGAGTATTGCAGTTGATTTAAGCGGCAACATATACGTAACAGGCTCTTTTCTGGGCACTTTTGTTTTCGGTTCAGATTCTAAAACCGTTGCAGGGAGCCTTGAAGATACTTTTACGATTAAATTCAATAGCTCGGGCACTCCTCAGTGGATAAACTCAATTGGAGGAACGGGATTTGAAAGCGGACGAGGTGTTGTAATTGACAATAGCGGTAATGTGCTGGTTGCAGGTTTTTATTCCTGGACAGGCACCTCATTTGGAATTAATAAAGTGTCATTCGGGTTGGATGATGCCTATGTAGTAAGTTACACCCCAAACGGGGATCTGACTGGTATGAAAGTGATGGGCTGGACAGGCAACGACATGGCCAGAAGTATAGCCAAAGACAGCAAGGGGAATATTTATGTTACAGGGCATTTTAGTAATTCCATTTATTTCGACAAAGCGCTGGAAACTTCAAAAGGAGGAACTGATATGTTTGTTATCAGGCTTGACAACTAGAAAACATTGCTCTTCTCAGGTCACCCTGAAAATCAGTCTGATTCAATGCTCATTAATTGATATGAAATTCGCATACTATTATGAAAAAAATCATTTCCCTCTGTTTTGTACTTTTATTTTTTGTCAAAGCGTATGCGCAGAATGTGACTATAGCTCCAACAGGCATAACGCCTGATATAACCGGCACGCATTTGCGCATGAGTTATGACTCAATAATGCTCCTGCCCTCTCCTTCCACAGGTGATTTCGTTTATGATAAAACCTTTAAGTGTTTAAGGGTATATACCGATGGCAAATGGCTTTGCACTTATCAGGATCCTTCCAATTATTCTCAGAACATAATCGAGACGGCATCTGCCGGTGGAACAGGTAACGATGGAGGAACTTCATTAGCCACCGATGCAAGCGGGAATGTTTATGTAGCAGGCACGTATTCAGATACTGCAAACTTTGAACTTACCGGCAAAACATCTGAAGGCTCACTTGATATTTTCGTAGCCAAATACAATAAAAATGGTGCGCTGCAATGGGTACAGTCTGCCGGAGGAATCGAAAAAGATTCAGTGCAGTCTATTGCTGTAGATGGTAGCGGCAACGTGTATATTACAGGCTTTTACAAAGGTGCAGCGACATTTAACGGAAACACCATTTACGCTACCGGGGATAACGATATTTTTATAGCCAAGTATAATACGAGTGGCGTTTTTCAATGGGCAAGAACAGCCGGAGGCCAGGACAGTGATGCCGGGGCAGGTGTGGCAGTAGATGCGGGTAACAATGTATATGTTGTTGGTTTTTATTCCAATACTGCGGCTTTTGGGGCAATCAGTAAAACATCTTTAGGGTCGAAAGATATTTTTCTGGCAAAATACAATAGCTCAGGCATACCGCAATGGGTAGAATCACCCGGAGGAACAAACGATGATTTTGGTAGTGCTATTGCCATTGACAATAGTGGTAATATTTATATAACGGGTTCCTTCAGAGGCGGTATACAATTCGGAACAATCACTCAGGCAGCTAATGCCACTTATTATGATGTTTTTGTGGCGAAATATGACCCTGTTGCAACAACATGGCTCTGGGCTAATTCAGATTTAGTTGGCAGCAATAATGAGTATAGTCAAAGTATAGCCGTTGACGGCAGTAATAATGTGTATGTAACCGGCAATTTTTTATCATCAGTCTCGTTTGCTTCTACTTCCAGGTCCTCTAAAGGAAGTGCTGATATGTTTATTATTAAGCACAATAGTCTGGGTGCCGTTCAATGGTTGCAGACTGGTGGAGGAACAGGGTTTGATTCCGGGCAGGATATCTTCATCGATAATAGTGGCAATGTTTATATAACAGGCTTTTTTGCTAATCCGAGCGCTACGTTTGGCTCTGACATCAAAGATAGTAAGGGCTTAATTGATGCTTGTGTAATCAGGTACGATTCTAATGGTAATTATCAGGGAGTAAAAACAATAGGAGGTTCAGGCAATGATATGGCTAAAAGTTTAGCAGGAAACAATTCCGGTAGTATCTATGTAACGGGCCATTTCAGCAATACTGTAAATTTCGATAAAAATTCCAAACCCTCGCAGGGGGATGAGGATATATTTCTCATCAGACTTGACAAATAATTATTGCCGCTTTTCTTATGATTCCGCAATCTGCCGGAATAAAATAATGAGCAGGTTAAATTATTCCGGACACCACTATTAACTATCACTGTTTCAGATATTTCAGTATCCGTAGGTTAAGTATCAGTTTTTAGCATATTATTATGAAAAAAATCATACCATTTTGTTTATTACTTATGCTTTTTTTTAAAGCGTATGCACAGCATGTGACTGTTCTACCAAATGGCATTACACCTGCGGCTCCAGGCGCCTATCAGCGCCTGAGCTATGATGAACTCATGGCTCTGCCTTCTCCGCAGGAAGGAGATATTGCTTATGATCTTACTTATAAGTGTATGCGTGTGTTTTCGGAAGGTAAGTGGGTGTCAACTATCGTAGATCCGCTCAATTACTCTCCCAATATTATACCTGTCATCAATGCAGGAGGAACCAGTAGTGACACCGGAAATTCTTTTGCTATGGACGACAGCAGCAATATATATGTTACCGGCACATTTGCCGGAATCGCCTTTTTTGGTGCTATATACGTAACCTCGAATAGCAATAACGGAAATATCTATGTAGCCAAGTATAGTAAAAGTGGTATCTTGAAATGGGTAAAGAACGGAGGAGGCCCTGCGGGGACATCTGCGAGTGACATAGTTGTTGATAGTAAGGGCAACCTGTATGTGAGAGGCTTTACTGCTGGTCAGGCAACATTCGGAACCATTACATTTGCTGTTGGAACTGACGAAACGGGCGGGCAGAGTTATTTAGCCAAACTCCAGAGCGATGGTACTTTTGAATGGGTAAAAGCAGCCAACAGCTTCAGTTACGCCGCAATAGCAATCGATGATAATGATAATTTATATCTCACAGGCTCATTTAAAGGTTCGCATACATTGGGAGCTACAACTATTACGTCTAGCCCTAATTCCACAAATACAGCCTTATCCTACGATTTTTATCTGGCTAAGTATGACACCGAAGCAGACAACTGGCTTTGGGCAAAATCGTATGGTTCAACAAGTACTGAATCAAGCGGTAGTCTGGTTTTAGACGGTAGTGGTAATTTATATGTGACAGGCGCTTTTGGAGGAACAGTCGCATTCGGGTCCATATCAAAAACTGCTTCGGCTGTCTCTAATTCTTTTATAGGCAAATATAACCCCGTAACAGAAGACTGGGTATGGGTTGAAACACATTATCCTGCCAAAGGTTTCGCAACTAGTGTTGACAATAGTGGAAATTTATACCTGACAGGCAATTTTACTTCCACTATTACGCTGGGATCTATCACCAAAACAGGAGTATCAGGAGGTAATACGGATGTTTTTATAGCAAAGATTAATTCCAGCGGTGTAGTGGAGTGGCTCTTGACAGCAGGTGGCACAGGTGGATCAGATGATGACGGAGGAACTTCAATTCAGGCTGATGCAAGTTCAAATATATATGTTACAGGTTATTTTGAAGGTACAGCGAAGTTTGGAACAAAAACCATAACAACTTCGGCAAATAAAGCCCTTTTTATAGCCAAGTATAATAGTATTGGTGGTATAATCTGGGTTCAGAAGATAGACCGTGCGTCAGGAAGTGCAGGGAGCATTAATAATATTATTATATCGCCGGACGGGAATGTATATGCTGTTGGCAGTTATAGTGGTACAACCACATTCGGCAAAACTACTCTGATTGCCAGGGGAGAAACCGATATTTTTGTTTTTAAGGTTGATTGAACTTATCTGAGGCAATGAATGATTCATTATACATTCCCTGCTCTTTGGCAAAATACATTTTTTTTGCGTACTGCTATGAAAAAAATCATCTCTCTTTGTTTCGTGCTCATGCTTTTTACGAAAGCCTATGCACAAAATGTAACAGTTAACCCCACCGGCATTATACCTGTCCCATCTGGCTCGTATCAACGCCTGACTTATGATCAACTTATGGCGTTGCCCTCTCCGCAGGAAGGGGATATTGCTTATGACCTTACTTATAAGTGTA
>CALRLN020000041.1:0-19010 GCA_943368675.1 Chitinophaga pinensis
CGTATCCAGATGGGTGGTTCTGACCAGTGGGGTAATATCACTACGGGTACAGAATTGATACGCAGAAAAGAATCGGCTATTACAAGCGAAGAAGGTAATGACGATGCCCATACTTATCAGGCATTTGCTTTAACAACCCCATTAGTGACAAAGGCTGACGGAACGAAATTCGGTAAGTCGGAGGGAGGAAATGTGTGGCTTGATGCAAGTATGACTTCTCCTTATGCGTTTTACCAGTTCTGGCTCAATCAGAATGATGCTGATGTACCTCGTTTGCTGAGAGTATTTACACTCTACTCAAAAGAGGAAATTGAAGAAATTGAAAAGCAACATACTGAAGCACCACATCTACGTATTGCGCAAAAGGCATTAGGTAAAGATGTGACGATTCGTGTACACGGAGAAGAACAGTATGAGCTTGCCATAAAAGCGGCTGACATTTTGTTTGGTAAAGGTACTCTGGAGACTTTGCAGAGCCTTGATGAAAATACTTTTACAAGTGTTTTTGAGGGTGTACCCCAAACAGAAATTACAAAAGAAGAGTTGGAAAACTGCCAGAATGTACTGGATTTGATTTCTGTTGCTACCCGCAATGAAGTGTATCCCTCAAAAGGGGAGGCACGCAGAGCGATACAAGGTAATGGAGTAAGTATCAATAAGGTAAAGATTTCGGACGAGAAACTGGCTACGTCAGAATTGCAGCTTTTGCAAGGGAAGTATCTGCTGATAGGCAAGGGTAAGAAGAATCATATAGTGAAAATCGGCTAAGTGTTTAGCAGCTTTTACGCCACAATATTTATATTTTACCAAAGAATATTTCTTTATTTTTGTTGTGGGTATTTGTGAAGAATGAAAAAACTGTCTATCTTTGCAACCCCAAAGGAATTTTGGTAATGTACACGGGCATAGTATAAGGGTAGTACGAGGGTCTCCAAAACCTTTGGTCTGGGTTCGAATCCTGGTGCCCGTGCAAGTATTTTTTGAACAAAACAATTTTATGCAACAGTTTTTCAAAAACTCTTGGGAAGAAGTAACCAAAGAGGTAACATGGCCAAAGTGGAGTGAACTACAATCAAGTGCAACACTTGTATTGGTGGCCTCGATTATTTTTGCTTTGGTAGTAGGTGCTATTGATTTTTTGATTGAAAACGGCCTTCGTTTGTTTTACCAATCAGTCTAAAACCTTAAAATTTTTGCTAACGATATGAGCGAAATCAATTGGTATGTTGTAAGAGCAGTTTCGGGGCAGGAGAAAAAAATTAAATCCTACATCGAGAATGAAGCCATTCGTCGCAAATTGAGTGAATTGGTTCCTACGATTTTAATTCCATCTGAAAAAATAACAGAAGTACGTAACGGTAAAAAGAGAGTTCGTGAGAAAAGCTTTTTTCCGGGATATATACTTATCAATGCTGACCTGAACAACGGGGAGGTATTGCACATGATTAAAAGTATGCCTGGTGTTATCGGCTTTTTGGGTCGTAATAACGGTACATCTATGACTCCGGAGCCTCTTCGCCAGTCTGAAATCAACCGTATCTTAGGTGTGCAGGAAGAGGTAATCGGTGAGGTGATTTCTCCTTCATTGTCTTTCACAAAGGGCGAAAACGTAAAAGTAATCGACGGGCCTTTCAGTGGTTTCGATGGTACAGTAGAAGAAATCAATGAAGACAAGAAGAAACTGAGTGTGAGTGTAAAAATATTCGGCCGCAGCACACCGGTAGAGTTAGGTTACGTACAAGTAGAGAAAATGTAATTCAAAATATTATTCGACAAAATCCCTGTTGTGAAAGCAATGGGGATTTTTTGTTTCTACAAAGCATCCATCTGTTTCTGTATCACCTGTTTATCTGCCTGTGTTCTGGCCAAATGGTAGGCTTTAGTGAAGTTTTCTCTGGCTTTTGTTGCATCAGTATCTTTATACAATTCACCCAGAAGTGTAAAATAATAGGGATTATCAGGTAGTTTAAGTTTTTCTGCTTCTGTAATAGCTTTGGGCTTACCATAGACTTTTGATAAGACAAATGTTCTGTTTAATGCTGCAACGGGTGAGTACTCAACCATCAATAGCTGATTATATAATTGGAGAATACTTTCCCATTTCTCCCGGGTATCGGCTTTAATTGTATGCCAGTAGGCTATACTTGCTTCCAGATGATATTTCGATAAGTGAGTTCCCTGTGATGCCTGATGCAGATGATAGGCCCCTTTTTCAATCAGCTCTTTGTTCCATAGGGTTTCGTCCTGATCCTGATACAATACTATTTCACCGTTGGCATTTTTTCTTGCTTCAAACCGGGATGCATGAAAGCACATCAACGATAATAGCGCATTTACTTCAGGCTGATTGGTAGATTCATTTTCAATCAATAGGTAAGTCAGCCGCATGGCTTCCAGACAAAGGTCGTTGCGAAGTATAGTGTCTTGCGTTTCAGAGTAATAACCTTCGTTGAACAATAAATAGAGCGTTCTCAGGACAGCAGCCAAGCGTTGAGCTATTTCTGTTTCAGTCGGAAACTCAATGGCTACGTGTTCAAGCCGCAGTTTTTCTTTTGCTCTGAACAAGCGTTTGTTGATGGTCTCTTTACTGGTCAGGAATGCGTTGGCAATCTCATCAATGCCAAATCCGCACAGGATGCGAAGCGCCAGACCGATTTGAGATTCGATAGGAATGACAGGGTGACAGATAGCAAACAGCATTTGTAACTGGCTATCGCTGATGTTTTTGTCTGATAGGTCAATTTCAATTTCCTGATTTTCTCCCAGTGATTGGCTAAGCTTCCGGGCAACTTTATTGTCAAAGATGTGGTTTCTTGCCATGTGGTTACGGGCTTTGTTTTTGGCTACTGAATAGAGCCATGCGGTAGGGTTGGGTGGAATACCCCTGTAAGGCCAGGTTTCAACGGCTGATAAAAAGGTGTCACCTGCAATATCTTCTGCCGTTTCAATATGCTCTATACCCATCAGTTTAGAGAGAACGGCCGTTATTTTCCTGAACTCGGTTCTGAATAAGTGAGGTATGAGTTCCTGTTGATTCATGATTTAAAATGCAAGCCTCTGCCATTGGCAGAGGCTTATATGCAATGCTTAATGAACGCCGTCTCCTTTGGCAATTTTTCTTACCTCCATTGTATTGCCTTCACCCTGTAAGATAGGTGAACCTTTGGCAAACTCAACTGCCTCTTCAATTGATTCAGCACGTACGATGGCATAACCCCCGATTGTTTCTTTCACATCACCAAATGGGCCATTAGTTACTACATTGTTATGGCCAACTATTTTACTGTTTTCAAAAGATAAGCCATTGCCACCTACGTATTTATTCTGGGCAGCTATTCCACCTATCCAGTCCATCGTTTGTTTTATCCAGATCTGCATTTGTTCAGGTGATGCCACTTTGCCACCATCCTGGTGTCTGAAAATTAACATGTATTCGTCCATTGTTTTAAAGATTTAATGTGATTAAATGTTTTTTAACAACATATCAGATGAACTAGAGCGAATTGGACATTAAATGTGAAATATTTTAAAAAAATAGAAAAGATAATCCGCTATTCTCAATCTAATATTGAAAATAGCGGATTATCTGTTAATTTATAATGATAGCTTATAAAATATTTTCAATTACACCCTCCAATCTGCGCCTTAAACACACTACCACTCTGGGCTTCAAAAGTCGGGTTCAGAATAATAGCTTTACCAGCATCAAAAGTAACATTGGCACCGTTCTGAATTTGGGTTGTACCTCCGCTTTGAGTGGAGATGCTATTGCCTGTTTTATAAGTTCCTGTGGTAACTGAATTAGAAAAAGTCATGTCATTAGGACAAGGAGTGGCACTGGTCATAAATTGCAAAACCCCTGCAATGGAAGCTGTTCTATTGCCATTGGCATCCTGTACTATATTTACCTCATCACCTGATACAGTTACCAGATACTTAGCATTAGGTACAACACCGCAAATGGTATGACGAATATCACCCGTATTAGGGAATGTATATTGCGTAGTGGTGATACCCGCCTGCAAAGGTGTAAGGTCTGTATTGAAGAAGGCAATTTCTTTTTTGCCGTTATTGGCCGTTACAATAGCTCCTTTCATCTTGCCATCAGTCGAGTTAATAGTATCAATAATGGGGGCAGAGGTGTTTCTGATAGTTGGTTGCAGCACTGTCAGAAATATCTGATCAAGCGGATTATCCGGGTATTTTACTTCTGTACGCCAGGTAGGGCTATTGAAATAATAATTCATACCTGATCCCGAAGTATTATCAGGATTATTGCTTTCATCAACAACTGCAATATCAGGATTTGCCGGAATAAGCGTTTTTACATAAATATCAGAACCCCGATGGCTTGATTTAATCAGATTACCGGTCACGACAGGAGCCTTTAGAAAGTGCCAGCGCAAATGTTTTTTATACTGGCCCTGCGGATTAGTAGAGTTTTTGGCAGAAATCTGGTCATAAGATAAAAACAGATTGCTACTTCTGAGATAGAGGAATCCTCTGATAAAGTAATTTAGCTTTTTCAGGTTGACTTCGGGATAATAACTTTTATCATAATAAGAAGATAAATCCGTGCGGACATACGTCAGCGAATCATCCATTTGTACGGCTTTTAAATCATCTTTGCCATAATAGCCCTGCCCACCTATAAAAGCGCTGCTGGTTTGCTGGTAATCGCCAAAATCGTTAAAATAAAGGGTATTATTGGCTCCTGTATTTTCGGCAAGCGTATTGTCGCCCAGGAGTGGATAACCACTTCTACCCACGTTTGAAGCATTGGTGAGTATGTAACTGCCTCCACGGCAAATCTCAAAACTGCCTCCTGCAAAGTGCTTGTGGTCATCGTAAGTAGCAGCATCAGCCCTGAAAACTGCCCACGTTGCCGTACTATCTGCCCATTTATTGCGCATCAGAAAAACCGGTGAAGTTCGGTTACCGATACCTAAATTGTATCCCTGATTGAACCCACTATACCATAACTGATTATCGAAGGGAGCCGAAGGACGAGAATTACTGGGAAAGTAAAACTTTTCCCAATTATACAGACCATTAACCGTATTGCCATAGACGAAAAATGGCTTATATTCTGATTTTTGAAAATATTGCGCCTGTTCTCCTAAAGGCTTGCCTTCGAGTACAAAAGCTAATCTTTCGGAGAAATGGTGATTCAGGTATGGGCCGTAATTATCTCCCCAGTCGCCATCATGGTCAACTTCATGGCCATTTGGTAGCAAAGAGTGATGTATGGCTTTTACTAAATCCTGTATCCATGAGAGTTTGGTTTCTACTATATCTTCACCTGTAGCCATTTTTACCAGCGCCATATAATCCAGTACCTTGACACTATTAGTAGCTCCATAGCTCCAACCTTGTATTTGCAAGCCTCCTTTTGCGGGCAGGCCAGTATACATTTCTTCCGCCGGAAAACCGTATGCCGTTACTTTATAACTCTTATAACCATTTTCCCAGGCATCGGCCACATTATTGTCGGGTATATCCTGTGGATCAATATTAGCCGAGGGAGTGCCATCAAACCGGATCCTTGCCCAATCAATCATTTCCTGTGAGCGTGGGTCATCGCTACCTAAAGCATAACCAAAATGTGCTACACAAAAGACATGGCCGAAGAAATAGTTGCCAGTAGCCCTATCGTTTTTCTGGTAAGCATTTCCTCTGATGTCGTCAAACCATTGTTTCATCAGATGAATCAATGAATCTTTGCGGGCCTGCCCCAATTCATCATAACACCAGTCGTATATAGTTCCGATGATGCGCCCTAAATGGCGGGTAGGATAGTAGCCGTTTCTACTCAAAGGATGATTCCAGGTATTAATCTCTGAACGATACCGACGATTGGCTGACATAATGGAATCAGCCAATTGCATCAATTTATTCGAGTATACTGTTGGATTCGCTCCCGGATTTGAGTTTTTGGTCATTAGATGCGCAAAGGCCAGCGGCATGGTGGCATCTTCCCAGCTACTGGCCTGATAGCTGTAAAAAATATAGTTGGTATCCCATGTGTTGACAGTGGCCGGAGTCCAGGTTAATACAGGTTTGGTAGAATAACTGTTTGCTTCTGCGAGTAAGGCCTGCCATTCAGGGGTATTGGCATTCTTTTTGGCGGTAAGGTTCGCTCTTAAGTCGGCGTTCATCATAATACGCGGACGGGTATTAACCACGGGCAATTGTGCAAGTAATTGTATACTGATAAGCCAGTAAAGGAAAGCAAGTAAGAGTTTTTTCATGGCAGAATGAATCATTTTAAATGACATCAGCTAAACAAATAAATGATTAAAGTATGTGTGGATTAGTGTTAACTATTGAGCAATTAACATGAAAACTATTCTTCTATAATATTCTGAATCAGCGAATCTATTAAGTCTGAAATATAGGCATCGAAACCACCACGTTTATTAGAGTAAATATTTCCGGGCGTTTTGGTTAAATCCCACCAGTCATCCTGATTATAGGGTTGCACTTCCATATAGCCCGTTTCCGGATTACGGGTTTTGTAACTAAATACATAATACCATACATCCTGCTGGCCTTCTTCACCATAGCCAAAGCATATCAGATTATCCAGGTTCTCCCGCTGTTTGGGTGTGCATTTTTTATCCAGGTTAATCTCCCACTCTTTTCTCAGGGCATCTGATAACCGGGTGATTTCGTTAGGATTGAGCAGGTTATATCCTTCAAGAATAGAGAAATTGCCATAAGTTGTCACAAACTTTATGTAATCAGGTGGTAATTTGATGCTTAGTCTTTTCTCTACGTCTTTTAATTCGTTTATTGAAAATTTATTTTTCTTCCATTCAAGCTGATGGTATGGCAGCTCACGTCCGGTGTCTTTCGCATAGAATTTGATAAAATTCTCATAGCGATTCAATGCTTCTATAGCAGTTTCGGTAGCACTACCTTTGGTATACTTGCCCCACCCCGACTGATGTACTTCTACCAGATATTTTTTGTATGCCTCACTTGTTTTTATATCCTGTAAATCTCTTATCTCAGGATCTTTTCTCAGGGCTTTTTCAGCAGTGGCATACGCCTCTTTTGTGCGATTGAGCTTTAGCAGAATACGCACTTTGGTATCCACATAAGCATTGATATTAGGGTCTTTGTCAATAGGAGAACTAATCGACAAAGCGGTATTCACATCGTCTAATGCCTTTGGCAGATCTTTGCCTGCTTCGTAGGCAATCCATGCCCGGAGATTATAGGCTTCACGGAGTAGCTGGCGGTAATAGCTATGCTCTTCGAGATAAGGAAAAAGTGTGCTTCTGTCGATAGATGAAATAATCTTATTGCTTGCTTCGAGAGCTTCTTTGGTATGTTTTAACTCATAGGCAGTGTTCATAAGACAATTGAGTGCAGAGAGATTTCCTTTATCATCAAGAAGTATCTTCTTAGCTGATTGATAAGCCTTCTCATACTCACGGGACATATATTGCCGGCGCATTTCTTCTACCCGTTTTTCTGTATTTGTCTGTGCCCGGCAATCTGCTATGGCAAATGCGATAAATAATAGGAGTAATTTTTTCATAAGTATTTTTAACAGATTGAAAAATGAGGGTAGGCTTCAGGCACTACCCAACATTCTCTGTAATCCAACATAAAATAGTTTTCAGTAGCTATAGGTAACTTTTATCTGATTAATCGTAAGTGTTGTGCCATCGCCCCAGGTGGATGTAATTTCGTTATTGTTGAGCAGGACAATCGCTGATACACGAAAGTAATAGACATAGGTATCATTGTCGACTACATTGTCGGTACTGATGTTTACATTACCATTCAGGATGTCAGTGTTTCCGGCAGCACCTGTTGAACTGAAGGTGCCGATAATAGTACTTGTACTTGAAGTATACGCACGGCGGTGTAATTGTACTCTTACATTTTTAGGACTATCATCGGTGTAATAAGCAGCCATATTTGTAATTATAGCCCCGTCCGGAAGATTCACCGGAGCTTCTAATGAACCGACGCTGTTGCCTGCACAGTAGATTCCTCCATTATTATTGTTAACACCTATTATATTCCCATTGATTGCCAGAAAAGAAGGTCTGGGGATATTCATATACGAGGTCTCGGCGGTACTTGATAAAACACCTGAATTATTTACCCTCACGAACTTCACCCCATTACCACCAAGGCCCGAAATACGCGCATTACCGATTACATGTAGTTTTTCGGATGGGTAATTAGTGCCAACCCCAATATTGCCGTTTGGTAGAATAGATAAGGCAGCTTGAAAGTCCAGAGTTTTGTTATTAGTTGAAAAAAATAATGGATGATTACTTTTTGTCAAAAGCCAGGCGGTACTGGGGCTTATAAAAGTAGCTAAAGAAATATTACCGTTTGTATGTTCCAGACCATATTCATTGCTTCCTGTCTGAATCAGAATTTTCTGATTTGTGTATTCTCCTAAAATGCCGTTGTCGGGAGTGATAGTGGTTGACTGGGCAATAGTCTTTAAAGAGAAAAAAGATAAAATTAAACTATAGAGGTAAGTCCTGATCATAGTTGTATTCGTTTAATATTTGTAAGTTACTTTAGCACCTATCAATTGTGTGTTTTGCCCATCCCATTTTTTATTGGAACCGGGTTGAAAAGCTTCTACTCTGAGATGATAAGTCATATCTTCTTTGATTGGGATTCCGTAACCACTACCCAGGTTATTTTCGCCAATGCTTCTGATGGCTGTACTGGCATTATCTGAATTTAAAATCAGGAACGCAAAATCAGTTTTATTTCCTAGTATATTATTAGTTATAAGAAATCGCAGGTTCGCTTCAGAGTTGTCAATAAAGTAAAACTCTACATCTGTAATACGGGCTCCAACCGGTAAAATCAGAGGTGCTTCTAGCCAGTCTGAAGTAGTTTTTGAGAGTGTATAATAAATTCCTCCCTCTGCTGATTCTGCAATCGAATTTCCATCAGATAGAATTAGCGGTGAAAAAGCACTTCTGGGAAAACTATAATATCCTGTTTGCATTTCAGAAGTCAGCGTGCCGTTGTTATCCACCTTGATAAATGATTTTGCTAAATCAGTTTTATTGGCTATGTCTGTAATACGGGCATTCCCGTAAACGTGTAGTGCATTAAATGGGATCCCCCCAATCCCCATAAAATTGAGAGTAGTAAGCATTAGCTGAGGCTCTTCTGATTTAGTGCTTAAACAAAAGTTATATGGCCCCGTTGTGCCAAAAGAAGCAAAGCCGCCATTGGCCTCGCTGATAAACGTACCTAGTTCAATGTCATCCTTTTTTTGTATAAAACCGTAGTTTTCGGCTTGTGTCTTAATTAAGATACGGTTATTGGATTGGTAAGCTGATTTATGAGTCTCCACTCCATTTTCAGGCAGTATTAATATACCTGAACTCTGAGCCAGACTGATTATGTGAAAACTAAAGAATAAAAAGGTAATTACAACGGTTTTCATGGTTATGCAGCAACGGAATGATTATTTATGTGAATACTTATTTCAGAATTAGTAACTTCATAGTTAGTGAATTCTTGCAGGAAAGGCTTGATTTTTCGTCTGGATAAAATGATCTTCTTACCAGTGCTCAATACTACTTCTCCACTCGTATTTTTTATAATCTGCACTTCATTGATATAGTTTAAATTAACAATAAACGACCTGTGGATGCGAAAAAAGGATTCACTTCCGAGTACATTTTCAAAAATTCCCATCGTACGTGAGTTAATAATTGTTTTGCCATTGTTTAGATAAAAAATGGTATAGTTGGCCTGACTTTCCAGATAAATAATATCATCCAGAAAAATGCTCACTCGTCGGTTTTTGTGCAGCATCCAAATGACAGCCCGGTGGCTTCCTGCGGAATAAATAGTAGTACAATTTTTGATTATTCTTTCTTTCATGACTTTATTTTGTTTGCGGTTGCAAAAGTAAGAAGCTGTTTTGGGCTGCACCAAAAGCACTTATCTAACGGTTAGTCTGGCTTATCTAACGGTTTCTGCTAAAAATGACCTGTTTTTATCAGAATGCAACAACTTGCCAAATACCATCTGTTTTTAGCAGGCTATCTGCCAATTCTTACCAAATACTCAATATGCCTATCATCTGCCTTAAAATCAGTTTATTTTTGCATCAGCACTTTTACGCTTAAACAATGACCACCTTCTATCAAAAGACACTCGCTCAATCGTCGGATTATTTTTCGGAAATGAGTGTCATCGAAATCATCAGTTATTTTGCTACTTCGCTGTTTGGCAAAAACACCGAAGAAGATATAGTATGGGATATTGCCAAAAACTGTATCGGGCAGTTGGGTCTGGAAGACTGCGTGATATATCTTTTTGATGAAAAACGGGAGAATCTCTTGCAAAAAGCCGCTTATGGTCCTAAAAACCCCGTTAATTTTGAAATATACCAGCCAATTGTGATTCGGAAGGGCAGAGGTATTGTAGGAACAGTAGCCCAGAGGGCTTTGGCAGAAATAATAGAAGATACTTCAAAAGATGCACGCTATATTGTAGATGATGAGCGGCGACTATCGGAAATTGCTGTACCTATTATTTATAACGGCGAAGTGCTGGGCGTTATAGATTCAGAGCATCATAAAAAATCTTTTTTCAGAAGCTGGCATCTCAAGACTCTGACGGCCATTGCAAATCTATGTGCCAATAAAATTTATGGGGTAAGGGTCAAAGAAAAATTAAAGGAGAATGACCAGAAACTGGCAGTATATCAGGAAAAAATCAATACGATGTGTGCCGTGAAACAAAGTTTCAGATTGCCTGTAACAAGTACAGAGGGTACACAATTCTTTCAGCTTGAGGAGATTATACGCTTAGAAGCAGACCGTAATTATACGATTCTGTATCTGACTGAGAAACGTAAGTTAGTTTCTGCTAAAACACTGAAAGAATATGAAACCATTCTGATTAATCATGAGTTTCTGAGAGTGCATAAATCGCATCTGGTCAATCAGAAACACGTTGTCAGTCTTTCTGCTAACAGAGACTCCCTGATTCTGAAAGATACTTCGGAAGTAGAGGTTTCAAGAAGAAAGAAAGAGGAAGTAAGAGCCCATTTAGGGGCTTAGATTTACTTTATTTAGTATACTTATTCATGCGCAATTTGTGGATGTTCTGACCAAATCTGATATTCTGAAGATTGTCGGCTCTAAGAAATAACTCGGTTGCTACATCTCCCAAACAGGTAAAAGCACTATTAGGGGTTATTTCGGCAGCAATTTTATCAAAAGAACAGTTTTCGTCAATATAAAAATTGCACGCTTTGTTGGTGGTCAGGTCTAAATCCTTTATTTCACAGGCGTATAATCTAATATAGCTACTGCGGCTGTCTACTTTCATATAGTCGGCAGCAAAATTAGAAATGGTAGATTGAGATGCTTCACCTTTGTAATACAGAATTTCAGGTGCATGAATATAAATCTGCTTGTAAACAGGATTCTCTTTGGTAGACTTAGGTGTTTTAAGGGTATGAATTACCAGAGTATCTCCTTTATAATGCATCTCAACGTATTTCATGAATGTCTGATGAAATTCAACCGACGATTTCTTATCGGCTTCTAAAGATACTTTTACAGGGCCGAGGTCGCAGTTTACTACTACATATCTGAAGTGTTTTAAAGGAATTTTTTTATAATGAGTAGGCTGAATAAGGGTATCGTATTCAGCAATGCCACGTACTTTTTTAGTACTCCTGGCTGACCGTAAATAATACCAGGTACCTAATGCAATGAGAATTATACCAATAATGATAAACAACCACTTGTATCTATTTGTCATCTGAGGTGTTTTTGCTCGAATAACAAATAAAGAGTTTTTTAATTAATAAAGCTAATGATGGGGTCAGGCATATTATAAAATAATTAGGGCAAAAGACCTGTAAAGTGCTGATAAAAGTTAAAATTGTTACATACATTTGATATTACAAAATGCTTATTGCATGACTGCCATTTTGATTGACGACGAAGTAAAGTGTACGCAGAATCTGCGGATTGAGTTAAATGAATATTGCCCCGAGGTGGTAGTGCTGGCCGAATGCAACAATGCCCGGCAAGGTATTGAGGCTATTCGCCTTTATAAGCCGGACGTGGTTTTTTTAGATATTGAAATGCCATTCATGAGTGGCTTTGAATTATTGAGTACTTTTGATAAAATTACTTTTGATGTGGTTTTCGCTACTGCTTATGATGAATTTGCGCTGAAAGCCTTTGAGTTTTCGGCTATAGATTACCTGCTAAAACCCATTGACCCACAACGATTGATACAGGCAGTTGAGAAACTTAAGAAACAATCCCGGAGAATAGACGGACAGCAGCTAAGTATGGTTCTGGCAAATATAAGAGGCTTACAACGCCTTGCACCCACTATTGCTTTGCCCACTTCAGACGGCCTGGAGTTTGTGAATATAGATGAGATTTTCTATGCCGAAGCCAGTAACAATTATACGGTGGTGCACTTATTGAACAAAGAAAGGATTTTGTTATCGAAGCCCCTGAAAGATTTAGAAGCTATGCTGGAAAACCATAACTTTTTAAGAGTACACTACACTTTTTTAGTTAATTTAAGCCAGATTCGCAGGTATATTAAAGGGCAGGGGGGAACTTTGGTGATGAATGATGGCAGGGAAATTCCTGTTTCGAGGTCCGGTAGGCCCAGATTGATGGAAATGATAATGATATGACATATTTTTCAGGCACAATTGAAAAAAATAAGCCGGGTAGAGGGCTATTCTGTGTATGTCTGCTATTTTTACTGACTAATACCTTATCTGCCCAAAGACCTTATATACTCAACAGGGTGGTAAAAGACTCGATTGTTCTGAATAATTATGCTGAAATACTATATGAACCTACTGAAAGCCTTACGATTCATACGGTTAAAAACGATAAGTTTACTCCCTTCAAAGATTTTAAATTAGAAAGTTCGTCGCTGCAAAAATCTTATAATCATTGGCTTAGATTTAAGGTTCAGAATAACACAGCCTCTAACCAGCACTTTCTGTTTGATTACGGCCTGTATCACACCATTGATTTATATGATTCTGACGGGCGGGGCTACCTGGTAAAAAAAGCAGGAATGCTTGTTAAACCCGGGAAACGCATATTTAAAGATAATAAATACGTAATTCCGCTGATGATTCCGGCACATACAACCAAGGAGGTATATGTGCAGATAAACGATAGGAATGGGATTTATAAAGATTCAAAAATCAGTTTGCTTACTTATGATTTTGAAGAAAATCTACGTTCAAAATCGTTTTTCAAAAGCCGGCAGGATCTTTTTTACAGTGCTTCATTCTTAGCAATAGGCTTGTTTCTGATTTTGTTTTGTATCATTCAGTTCAGCCAGACACGCGAGATAGCCTTTGTCTATTATGCTTTGTATCTCCTGGGTTTGTATCTCTATTTTATCAGACGAATAGAGGCGCTGACTGATACCGCCATTATCTTTTCTTATTTTCCTAAATCATTCCTTACGTCAGAAGTTCCACTGAATATACTGCCCAATATCTGGTATCTTCTTTTTTGCCAGTATCTGCTTAATCTTACGCCTGAGCATCATCCGAAAGTCTATAGAGTGCTAAAATGGCAGGTAA
The DNA here is from genome assembly GCA_943368675.1 of Chitinophaga pinensis. GTDB lineage: Bacteria > Bacteroidota > Bacteroidia > Cytophagales > Spirosomataceae > Emticicia. The sequence goes on from CALRLN020000041.1 coordinate 13,601, forward strand.
AGGCCCTGACCGCCTATTTTATATTTGATTGCGTGCTGCAATATTTACTAAACGAATATGCGCTAAGTTTATCCATTTATCGCTCAGTAAGGCTTATCATGATGCCTGTTACCGCCTATTCTATCTTTCTTATTTTCAGGTTAAGGAATGTTGTAGCCACTTATATAGCTTTGGGTTCAAGTCTGTTATTTATCTTTCTGGTGATTTCGTTTATGATGGCTATTGTGCGAAGAATGGCCGGAGAGACCTACGTATATTATCAGGTGACTTTCCCTTATGTAGAAACAGGGATATTTGTTGAGAACCTGCTCTTTATAGTAGCATTTGTTGCTAAAATCAAACAGATATATATTGAAAAAAATCAGGCACAAAGGCAATTGATTGCACAACTGGAGACTAACCAGCAATTGCAGTTTCGCTTAAATAGTGAACTGGAAAAACTCGTAAAGGAAAAAACAAAAGCGCTTGAAACCGAAACGCAGCAAAGGATATTGGCAGAATTTAACCAGAAACTCTCTAAAGCAGAGCTAAAGGCATTGCAATCGCAGATAAATCCGCATTTTATTTTTAATTCTTTAAATTCTATCAAAAACTATATTCTTACCAATAAGCCCAACGATGCGGCAAGATATCTGACCGATTTCGCTAATCTGATCAGGTCTGTTTTACAGCAAAGCCAGCAATCTTTTATATCGTTGAAAGATGAGCTGGAGATTCTTGAATTGTACATCAGGTTGGAGCAGATGCGCTTTGAGAATAAGTTTGATTTCAGCTATAATATTGATGAAGAGGTTGATACTACCTATGTTAAAATACCCGCTTTGCTTTTGCAGCCTTATGTAGAGAATGCTATCTGGCATGGGTTGATGCACAAAGAAACGAAAGGGGTATTGAAGATAGAAGTGAAAATGGGCAAAGATGAAATAATTTGTACGATTGAAGACAATGGCATTGGCCGGAAGAAATCGGCAGAAATACATAGTAAAAACCTTCGCCCTCATAAATCAATGGGGCTTCAGATTAATAGTGAGCGGCTAAAAGTATTGCACGAATTACATAAACTTGACATTGAAGTTGAGATTTTTGATTTAGAATCTGCCACTAAAGAGCCTATTGGAACTAAAGTGATGATACATTTTCTGCTCTAGGGTTTTGCTGTTTACAGAGGTTGCCCGGTTGTATAAGCTTCACCGTTAGAATAATGAAATTTTTATTTTTTAAACCCCTCCTGCATGAGTTTTGTGACCGGATGGCTTTTAATCAATTGGCCAGTTTCTGGAAAGTGCTGCCATTTGCTCCTTAGGCGTTTTTAACGATGCAAAGTTTATCAACAGAAACAGAATGATGAAGGCGGAATCATTCAATGGTCTGAATGGATTTGTAGATGGCAGGAAAATAATAAAAGCTACCCCAGAGGAGCAGCTTTAAAGTTTATAAACAAACGATTTTTATTCTTTTTTTGCTTCCTGTGTAAGATTAGGCTGCACTGCTGGCTTTTCCTGTGAGGCTTTATCCTGTGCTGCTTTTGCTTCGCCGGAACTGATTTCACTGGCCAGACCAAGGGGTTTTATCGTATTGGTGGTGGCAGGATTAGCCGGAGGAGCAGAGGAACTGAATTTCATACCCTCAAGGGTTCCTTCCTTTAAAGCTTTGGCTAAACTTGAACCCTCATAACCTTTGGTCGGAACCGTATTATTGACAGTGGCAGGCGCATACTTTGCACCAGGCACCTTATTGTTTTTCAGCTGACTGCTTATACTTTCATTGGTGTTAAATTCCTGAGCTTTTAATTTTATGCATAGTAATAAAACAACTGATAAGGTAATATAAAATTTCTTTTTCATGGGTTCGATTATTTTACGTTTACTAATACATTTATTTTACTGACAGTTGCAGAATCAAATTCCTGAAGGGCTTTACCTAAGACCTGCCCTAACTCTACTTTTTTCCGATCGGCTTTCATGGCTACACCGGGTATTGACGAGGTCACCAGTAAATCTCCTCTTTTAATCGGGCCACCTTCCAGACAGACCTTTGTGGGAATAACACCAACTACGCCCATTGGTACTTTACCAGCCAGGTCAGAATCAATGTCTTCTTCAGTTAATAAAACACCAGGTTTTGTAGCATAAACACCTGCTACAAGGGTAGAATATGAGCCGGAGGATTTTTCGACTGTGCGATCCTTGTCAGTAGAAATAACGAGTACATCACCCGGTTCAAAATCGCTTGTAGAACCTTTTACATCGAAAGCTTCTGCAAGGTCAGCGCCACTGGCCTGAGTGCCACCGTTGAAGAATCCTTTACCCGCCAGATTAATGCGAGCGACATTCGTACCGGCAGCCTGAAAGACAGCCGGATTCCCACTTGCACCTGCATGATTAACGAGTAATGCAGTTCCTGTTCCTCTGTTTTCTACAGTTGCTGTAACCTGGCCATTACTTGTATTATAGTTCACAAAACGTGCTGCTCTACCTGTACCAAAGTTAGGTGTCCATGCAAAAATAGCACTTCCGCTGCCGTCTGCCGTAGTTTCAACGCCATCGCCTGTACCACCAGCGTTGGCAGTTACACCATTACCGTTACCGTCTGCAATGGCTAATAAAGCCGGGCCATTACCACTGGGATTAGAAGCATGAAATAATCCGGCATACCCACCTGTGCCCGATGATATACCATACACCCCAGCCGTACCGAAATTTGCGAAGATACTATTGACTTCTCCTTTTAGAGCAGGAGAAGTGCCAGTTGTAGTATTAACAAATGAATTAACACCTGCGCCATTTCCTACATTTGTCACAGTTACCACATCAGTATCGTTATCCTCATTAAAATTATCAAATCTTCCTGCCCGGCCTGTAGAATAAGTAGGTACCCATGCATAAAGCGAGTTGCCTGCACCATCAACATAGGTCTCTACACCATTGCCATCTTTACCAGCATTGGCTGTAATGGCAGTACCATTGCCATCTGTCAAAGCTACCAAAGCACGGCCATTGCCTGAAGTATTGGAAGAATAAAATACACCTCCGAATCCACCTGTGCCAGATGCGATTCCAAATATGCCGGCAGCACCAAAATTGCCAAAAATGGTGTTTACTTCAGACCTTACTCCGGCGGCCACACTATTGGTATTATTTACTAAAAATGAAGAAGCATGACCTAGTGTTAGATTAGGAATATTCCCATTCCCATTGGTTACCACTTCTAATGTATTGGCGCCTGTATTAGAGGAATTCAGATTCTCAAATCTACCTGCTCGTCCGGTGCTGCCATTAATACCTATCTGTCCAAAGACTCCTATAGCATTATTAGAAGTATTGTTAGCCACAAAACCCCTTACTCCATAGCCTCCTCCATCGTTACGACCTACTACTGATCCTGCAATATCACTGGTGGTTCTACCGACTACTGCTTCTCCGCCTCCGGTATTATCGCCAACTAAACCGGCTGAAGTTGAAGCAGATGTAAGCCCTTGTATAGCAAACCCAGAACCTGTTGAACTATAGACTCCCACACCGGTTCCGGAGGTTGATATATTAAGTACCTTTCCATTGCCAACTGTAGATGCATTTAATACATTATTATGATTAGTATTAGTATAAAGGGCAATAGACGCTGCTATTCCATTAGTTGAGTTAGCAGTTAAGCCTGTTCCTGTATTGCTATTGGCATATACTCCGATTCCTGAGCCAGAAGAATTTCCATATACCCCTATGCCGCTGGGAGTAACGCCATATACTCCCCAGCCACTTCCGTTCTGGCTGCCCCATACACCTATGCCAAGACCTCCGGTACCATTATTGGTACCTCTGACACCCGATGAAAAGCCACCCGGCGAAGTTGAGGAAATAGTACCTCTGATGGTGTATTCAGATGAATTAGTTGTGGGATTGGTTGCGTCTATTGTCTGGGCAAAAATAACATGTGAGCTTATCATACTGATAAGCAAAAGTTTAACTGTTTTCATTTGCTAAATAGTTTTTTAGCAAATTTTATATGTAGTGATTTAAACTACAATTTTCTGCGGCAAAAAATGGCGTATTATTTACTAAATGGTAAATGAAGAAATTCCGACAGGTTGTCAGGGGTTATTTTAGTTTATTTTTCAAAAAAGCGATAATTGCATCCTTAATGTTTGGCTCGTCAAACATTTCGCCATAGTGCGGGGCATTTTTTACAATTATGACCTCATTTGGTATTTTGTTCAGGGTTAGCCATGAGCTTAATAGCTTTGATTGAGCCGGAGGCACAGAGGCATCTTTCTCTCCATGAATAATCAGGAAGGGAGGATCGTTTTTATCAATGTAGGTGGCGGGACTGGCAATTTTAGCCAGATCGGGTCTGTCAACCGGAGAAGCGCCCAGTAGTGTACTTACAGCATCTTTTGATGTAGTTTCCTCCTGTGGTTTTAGCATGGCTAAGAAATCGGCCGGACCATAAAAATCAACAACAGCGCTTATTTTAAATGATTTTTTTGTAGTAGGCGCATAAAACGAAGGAATGTGGTTATTGTGAGATAGGGCTAATAAAGAAGCCAGGTGGCCGCCTGCTGAAAAACCTATTAAGGCAATTTTGTTTTTATTATAGCCATATTTTGAAGCATTCTGATAAAGAAATTCAAGTGCCTGATTGCAATCCTGTATCTGTGCCGGGAAAACCGCTTCGGTACTATATCTGTAATCAATAGAGGCTAAGGCAAAACCATTGTTGAGGATGGCCGCAATGGTTTTTTTCATATAGCTCATGTCGGCATATTTATCGTTCAGCATCCAGGCTCCTCCGTGTACCCATATTACCAGAGGCATATTCGCTTTGGCATTAGCAGGAATATAGATGTCCAGTAAATGTTTTTTGAGAGTATCATTTGCATAAGGGATGTTACCATAAAGTTTAGTATCAGGTGGAAAAAAGGAGATTACCCTATTAGTAGCCTGTCCATAGCTTAGATTACCCATAAAAATCAGGTAAAGAAAAGAGAGGATGGTTTTATTATAACTATAAAATTTTGTGCACATAGGAGGATGAATTTTGAACCTAAATATAGTTTAAAATACTGGAATAATGTGCTTCTAAGGGCTTAAACAGTAATTTTCTTATAGTGTAAGGCTTGTATATTTTACAATTATTATCAAAAAAGTACAAGAAAATAACAGATTTATAGTGGCGAATCCTAGAGGGATAAACTAACTTTGTTAGATATTCTGGCTTAAACACTCATGCGGATTCGTTTTTTTATAATATCAGCCCTCATTATTGCTACACTTTCTATCGGGTGGAACTACTTCAAAGATACTTCTTCCGGGGGTATAGATTATAGCACTCAGGTGAAACCTATACTGAATAAGCATTGTATTTCGTGTCATGGGGGGGTAAAGCGGCAGGGTGATTTCAGCCTTTTATTCCGTAA
>CALRLN020000042.1:0-18753 GCA_943368675.1 Chitinophaga pinensis
TGAAAATCGCCTAAATAAGGATTTACAACCATTTCTTAAGAATGACAATTTTGAAAAAGATTTACTTATTGGTTTAGCGATTTTTAATCGGCTGGAGCTGCCTCATTTCCCGTATGAATTGGTTAGTCACTTTACTAATAATAATGCAAAAGACTATATTAGAAAAATCGAAGGTTTTACAAAAACAACCAATGACAATAATTTACAATTAAGAAGTGGGTTCTTTACTTTAGATATTATGAAAACTGTATCAATAGGTAAGATTATCTCACATTTAGAAGAGATTCTTGTTCGGATTTCCGCACAAGTGGATGATAAAGGACACACTTATTGGAATGAAATTCAGGCTTCATTGACTAAAGAAAAAACGTTAAGGAAAGTTTTAGGTCTGAAAAGCAATCAAGTTAAGCACTTACTCTATGGTATTAGAAAATACTATTCAGAAAATTTTAACTTTTGGATACAACTCGGAATTGCTGAACAAAAAGAAAAAGATTTTGAAAAAGCTCTTAATCACTTTAGACAAGCAGAAGCCCTTAGACCAGCATCATATATGGTTCAAAATGCAATTGGTAGAAACTTTATGAAACAAGCAAATTCGATTGAGACATATTCAATTGCAAAGAAATTTTATGATGAAGGTGAAAAGATTTTACTAAACTTGATAGAGAATAGAGAAGAATTACAAGCTCGCGCATTCTCAACTCATACATATCTTTACGAAAAAATGCTATTTGTCCAAAAATTTCAACTTAAGATTTCTAACGACGAAATTATCAAAATGAATGATTATTTAAAAAGGATTACCGATAAAGATCAGAATGATATTATGGCCAAACACATAAGCAATGTATTTATCCGATTCTTAAAGAAAATTGATAAAACAAATTTAATCCGAATTGATTTTCATGATTTATCAAAACTCAAGGTTTTATTCACTGATTATAATATTAATCTTGACGAGCTTATGGACGATCTTGAAGGAGAATAATTAGAAATCACTCAAAACTAATGATAGATGAGCAATTTGAAAAAAAGTTATAATTTAAAAAATAGAAAAATTCAATCACTTGCTATTTTCAATATTTTTTAATCGCTTTTTTTCTTTCACTATAAATTCTGATATTTCTTTTCTGTCTTCATCTGTCAAAGGTTTTGACTGAATTGAAATATCAATTTCCGGGCCTTTATAAGATGTTTTTTTCTTTACTGTAAATATTTTTCAATTAATAATTTAGAGGCTACTGTATCAAAATACATTCTTAAACCACTCAACATTCTTGCACCGTAAAAATTGCTATAATGATTGATGAGCCCGCTTTTAGATTCGAAGGCCACAAACCATCATAACCATAAGCAAACGGTAAGCGACAAGAAAAAGCTAGTAAAATCCCGGCTACATTATTAAACAACTTTTCATTACCTGTATTGAGAATTGATTTTTCTAACAAATTAACAAATAAATGGTCACTTTCTTTTCTTATAGAAATCAGTCCATGAATCACATCATTATTAGGAGTAATTACTTTATAAACGTAATTGCCCTCTTTCTCATATTCCTTTCTCCAATCAAAAAGCCAGCCTTTTTTAAGTTTTAGCAAGTCGTTCGTATCTAACAAATCAATCCTTGCTTCAATGCGTTCCTGGGTTGCCCGTAGAATCAGATACATATAACAAATATAACCAAAAACCCTTTAATAGAAAAACATAATTATGATAATTATCTCGCAAAAAAATCCCACCAGCCAAGCCAATGAGATTCATAGTTATAATGTATTTTCGTACCTAGCAAATAACCCTAAACCCTATACCATACACATAGTCAATCTTAATTTTTGGGTGGCCGGAGATCAATTAGATGGGTCAAGACACTACTCAAAAGACTCTACCTGACAACAGTCTTCAACTCGCTTACTTTAAAAACCCATCCATATAACCAAATATTGTTTTTGTTTGCTGCATCAGGCTCCAATGTCCCTGCGAAGGAACAATCGCCAATTGTGATTTAGGCATTACTCCAAAATCACCGATTACAGCACCTCCCAATAACTGATATGTTTTTATTAATTCAATTTTATCCATGCCATCATTATCGCCGGCAATAATCAGTACCGGTGCCGTGATCTTCGCAATATTGTCATCACCCATGTTGAATTCCTGCCCGGCTAAGGCAATCATCTGTTCCAGAAACGGTGTCCATTTTGTTTTGTCAGGCGCTACGGCATCGTATGCGGTTTTCATCGGACTGTCCGCAAAAAGTTCAGGCTTCATATTTTTGAACGCATTATTTACTTCGGACATCCAGCCACTACTTTTATAGGTAGAAGAAATGATGACCAATTTTTTTAATCGCTTAGGACTTTGTATTGCAAACTGGTAGGCAATCTGCCCTCCAAAACTGTATCCGGCTATGTCAGCGCTGTCAATTTTCAGGTAATCCATTACTTTTTCAACATCACTCGCCAGGGTAGCACGTGATAATTTTCTATCTGAAAACGGTGTATGACCATGTCCCTGCAATTCAAGGGCAATTACTTTTCTTGTTTTCGACAGCTCAGGGATTAACCCGCTCCAGTTCAAATCAATGGTCATATAAGAACCATGCAGTAAAATTATCGGCTGACCTTCACCATATACTTCATAATAAACTTTGATGCCATTGACAGGAGCGTAGCCGCTACCGGAAGGTTTTAATTGCTGCGCATTTGATTGAGGTGTTGTAGACATAATGATTGCAATGAAAAGTATTGATTTAAGTAGGTTATCAGTCTTGAATAGATTTTTCATGCCGCTATTTACATTTAGTTTGAGCTCTATTGATAATATAAAGTTAGGAATTATCTAAGGATTTCAGTGTGTCCCAAAGCGACAAATTTGCTGGTGAATCACGACAAAATATTACCGTTGTAGAGGAGCAAAACCCAATACAATTTTAAGGCTGTATTCAGGTTCTTGATATTTATCCCGACAGCAATGAGAGGGCTATATTATACTCATGCCTTAACTGCTGCTTTTTCAATACCGGATAGACTAAGTGATGCTTTTTTGTGATACCCATCTCCAAAATCACAAAAAATCCCATCAGCTAAGCCAATGGGATTCTATAATGGATGTCTTATAATACCTCAACAAGTAAACCTGAACCCTATCCCATGCACGTTTTCAATTTTGATTTTTGGGTCATCAGCTAACATTTTTCGCAGGCGGGTAATGAATACATCCAGGCTACGCCCTAGAAAATAATCGTCTCTTCCCCAGATGGCTGTTAGTATTTCGTCCCGTTTGATTACCTGATGCTTTCTTTCACACAGATACTTCAATACCTCTGCTTCACGGTGGGTCAGTTGTTCAGCCTTATGGTCTGATTTCAGCGAGAGCTGATTATAATTAAATTCATAATCGCCCAGTTTCCATTTGCCATTGCCTTCGGTTGCTTCTTTGTTAATATCTTTTCGTTTCAGAAACACCTTAATACGTAGGTTCAGTTCTTCGATGCTGAAAGGTTTTGTAACGTAGTCATCCCCTCCTACTTTCAGCCCGGCTATGCGGTCTTCCTGCATATTTTTGGCAGTCAGAAAAATAATCGGTATCTGTTGGTTCTGTTTTCTGATTTTTTCGGCTAATGAAAAACCATCCAATTCGGGTAGCATGACGTCCAGCAAACAAAGGTCATATTTCTCTTTGGTAAAACTCTTCCAGGCCTCTTTCCCATCCTGAAAATGCACAATTTCGTAGCCCTCCAGTTCAAGATTATCTTTTGTTACATAGCCAAGATTAGGGTCATCTTCAACGTATAATATTTTCGGCATATTTTATATAATTCAAACTTCTTGTTTCATAATAATTGTAAACGTACTCCCTTTTCCTGTTTCGCTATCCACTTTTATCTCCCATTTGTGCGCTCTTACAATCTCCCTTACATAACTCAGACCCAGGCCAAACCCTTTTACATTATGGGTGTTTCCGGTAGGTACCCGGTAAAATTTATTAAAAATCTTGCTCTGGTGTTCTTTGGCTATTCCTATTCCCTTATCGCTTATTGATAGCACTAAAGTATCGCCTACATTTTCGGTTAGTATGCTGATACAAGGTTTCTTACCTGAATATTTAATCGCATTTTCCAGCAGGTTTCGTATCAGGCTTATGAGTTGTGTGCGGTCTGCATAGATACTGGTTCTGGTGGCATTCAGCTCTATGTTCAGCGAATCTTCCAGTTCTGCTTTTACTCCCTCGGTTACATCATTGATAATACTGTGTAACTCCTGCAACTGCACATCCAGTTGCATTTTACCGCGCTCCATGCGGGCGGTATTGAGCACTGATTCAACCTGATTTTTAAGCCGGTTGTTTTCCTGCCTGATGATATGCACATACTTCTTCAAACGCTCGGGTTGTTCCATTATTTTAGCCTGGCTCAAAACATCCGTAGCCACCCTGATGGTTGAAATAGGGGTTTGAAATTCATGAGTCATATTATTAATAAAATCTCTCTGTACTTCACTCAGCCGCTTCTGTCTCAGAATCACAAACATGGAATAACCGAAAAATGCAGTTACGACCAATGTTATCAAAGACGAAATCAACCATATATCCAGCCGGGATGCAAGAAAACTGGTTTTATTCGGAAATCTCACCCCAAAGTAATTCAGATACTTATCTGTTTTGGGGAGCGTTTTCTTAAGCGCCGAACTCTCTTCAAAATCAGAATTGATATGGGCACCGTACATAATTTTGTCGGTGTCACAATCATAAATACCATACTCAAAATCAGTCTGCAAATTCTGTTTCTTGAATTCTTCTTTCAGGTAGTGTTCCAGCACATCGGCATCAAGCGGAATACGTAAATTGGCTACATAATAATCTGAAGAAAGCTGGCTAACGGGGTTTTCGATACTTGAAAGTTTATACAGGGAAGAAATTTTGTTCGCAACATTTCGTAAAGAGATCATAACAGTTTGCCGGAACTGTTGTTCTTTTAAATCGAAAGCACGCTTTACCCAATAGGCTTGTACTGCAATTATTCCCGTAATCGAAAGCGTGCCGAGTAAAATCAGAAGTCGGATGGTATTTCTGTTCAAAACGGGATAGTTTTTTCGTAAAATTATACAAAAGAAGATTGATTGACAAAATTTTAATCAGAAGATTAGGTAATGCCTATTAAAAAAGTTATGTAAAATCTAAAAAATCTTTTAAAATCGTCGTATATTCTTTGAAAAGGCAAATTTTCTACCTTTATTTGCTCTGTTCAAAGAATATTAATGTAGGTCTGAATATTTTGATTCTTCCTGTCAGAATGTCTTTTTGGCCGCCTTAAGAACAGAAAAACAGCATTTAACCATTTACCATTCCAAAATCTAAAGAATTATATTTTCATTTCCCTAAGCACTATGCAAAAATTACAAACCCTCGATTACGTTGTATTCCTCTTCTATTTTATTTTAGTGTCAGGTTACGGCTATTGGATTTATAAGAAAAAACAGGCCAAACAAACTTCTACCAAAGACTTTTTCCTTGCTGAAGGTTCGCTTACCTGGTGGGCGATTGGTGCCTCGTTGATTGCATCGAATATCTCTGCCGAGCAGATGATTGGTATGTCGGGTAATGGTTTCTCGATGGGTTTAGCCATTTCTACCTATGAGTGGATGGCCGCAGCGACCCTCATTGTAGTAGGTATTGTTTTTATGCCTATTTACCTGAAAAACAAGATTTTTACGATGCCTCAATTCCTTAATCAACGCTACAACTCTACCGTGAGTTTGATTATGGCTGTTTTCTGGCTGGCTTTATATATTCTGGTAAATCTCACCTCTATTTTGTACTTGGGAGCGTTGGCAGTGTCGGGTATTTCAGGTATTGACTTTACAGCCTGTATGATCGGGCTGGCGATTTTTGCGATTATTATTACTGTAGGGGGTATGAAAGTAATCGGCTTTACCGATGTAATTCAGGTATTCTTCCTGATTGTGGGTGGTTTAGCTACCACTTATCTGGCAGTTATGTTGGTTTCAAGCCAATATGATGGCATGGAAAGTTTAACGAATGGTTTGAAATTAATGACTGAAAAATCAGAAGACCACTTCCATATGATTTTCAAAAAGGGTGATACGCATTATATGGCATTACCGGGTCTGACAGTATTGATTGGTGGTATGTGGATTGTGAATCTGAATTATTGGGGATGTAATCAATATATTACACAACGTGCCCTGGGAGCAGACCTTGATACAGCGCGTAAAGGGATTTTATTTGCCGCTTTCCTGAAAATATTAATGCCCGTAATTGTAACCCTTCCGGGTATTGCAGCTTATACATTGTATCAGAAAGGACTGTTTCAACAGGAAATGCTAGGGGCTGACGGCACGCTTAATCAGGATAATGCATACCCTGTATTGTTGAATCTATTGCCCATTGGTTTGAAAGGTCTATCGTTTGCCGCTTTAACAGCCGCTATTGTTGCATCGCTGGCTGGTAAAGCAAATAGTATCTCTACGATTTTTACGCTTGATATTTTCAAAAACTATATCGGTAAAAATGCTACTGAAAAGCATCTGGTTTGGATTGGTCGTGTTACCATAGTGGTATCAATGATTCTGGCAATTGTGATTTCTCCATATATGGGTATCGATAAAAAAGGTGGTTTCCAGTTTATTCAGGAAATGACAGGTCTCTTATCACCGGGTATCTTTGCTTCATTTGTGATGGGTTTCTTCTGGAAACGTACCAACTCGGCAGGTGCTTTGTTTGCCATTGTGGGTGGCTTCTTAATTGCGCTTTCAATGCACAACAACTGGATGCCATTATCTGCATTTACCGACTGGACAACCGTACCTTTCCTTGATCGTATGGGTATCGTATTCGTAATCTGCGTAGCTGTAATGTTTGTTTTAGGTTATGTATTACCTGACGAAGGCAAAGGACTTGAAATTGATGCAAGTATGTTTAAAGTAAAAGGTGTGTTTGCCGTTGGTGCAGTAGCGGTTGTATTGATTCTTACTTTCTTATACTGGTATTTCTGGTAAGATAACAAAACTATTTAAAAACTGGAAAGGCCTGAGAGTTTCAGGCCTTTTGCTATTAATTGCATTATTATATTCCTCTACAATATAACCGATTGATTTATTGTGAAACATAATACTTACTTTGTGTACATTGTGGCAATAAAATAATGTATTCCTATTTCAACAACTTCAAAAACATAGCCTGTGCTCTTTCAATTCTCGGAATCGAAACAGATGCTACATAAGGCTCGTCGGCATGGTGTTGGTCGTAGTTCTGATGATAATCTTCTGCCTTATAAAAAGCCTTGAATGGCACAATCTGTACTACAATAGGCTTTTTGTATTTGCCTGATGCTGCTAATTTATTCTTATAATCAGTAGCTAATTTTTGCTCCTCTGCATTGGTATAAAAAATAACCGACCGATACGAATCGCCATGGTCAGGGCCTTGTCCATTTACCTGTGTTGGGTCTTGCGAAGCAAAATAGACCTCTAGCAAAGTTGAATAACTGATAATGGCAGGGTCATAATGTACCGCTACTGTTTCAGCATGTCCGGTGGTTTCTGTAACCACATCCCGATAAGTCGGGTTCCTGGTATTGCCCCCACTATAGCCTGATTCAGCTTCTTTTACCCCTTTCAGGCTGTCGAAAATCCCTTCTACTGCCCAGAAACAACCCGAAGCGAAATAGGCAGTTTCAAGTTTACCATAATTAGTATTATCTACTGCCGGGACTTTATACTTTTCTGTTTTGCCCCCATTCGCATCTGTAGTCGAACTACATGAAAAAACGCCGATAAACGCACCAATAGTGATAATGAGAACAATTGCTTTATTCATTTGTATTTATATTAAGTTTGAAACATTTCTTATTAATATAAACGCATTCCAGCCGATTTTGGTTTGCTTCAATAATCCTTAAAATATCCTAAAAATTATCTTACTCGTATCTACACACTAAATCCCAATTTCACTTTATATCGCCATCGGTCTTTGCCAATTTCATTTTCCAGTTTGAGTACTTCATGTGTTTTCTTACTTATCCAGAATACCTCTCTGTACCCCTTTGATTCATGCGTGAGCAGCCAGCAATCTACCTTCTGGTTATCATAGCTCTCTAACTGCCCTGAGCCTGTTACTGTATAAGATTCAAACTTTGGTGCCATATAACCCGGTTCGTAAAAAGGGATCATGTAAGTAGTATTGGCTTTATATGGCATCAGAGGAAATACTTCAAGATCCAGATGCCAGTTTAAGGTATATTGGTTCAAGGCTGTCTGGAATGCCAGCCATACAGCCTTTTTGTTTTTTGTAGTGTCAGCCTCTGTCACTGGTGAGTCGTTAACTCTGGCCGTTTTATTCATAAAATCAAATTCGCCAGTACCCCTGCTTTTCCACCAGCTTTGATGATAGAGTGGTGCAAAAGTCTTTTTATCACAAACTGATTTTACCCTATGTACCACGCTATCTCTATCTTCCCATTCCTGTTTTACCACGATAGCTTCTTTGCCGTTGAACGTTTCAAATGATACATTTCTTGTCCAGAATTGTGGTCTTGACCTTGCCGCATCTTTACCCATTTTAAAATAGACAAGATAGCGATTGGTACCTTCTTTCAGGAATTTAGTGTTTACTTTAGCAGCATCTACCCAAACCGTATCTTGTTGGGCAAAAGATGTAACATAAAAGCATAGCCCTATGAGAACATAGAGTAATCGGATTAATAATAGCTTCATAATTGTTTGTATAAGAAAAGATGTAATTGTTACTTTTTAAAACCCTCTATTACCTTGTCAAAACTCACCCAATAAATATCTCCCGTGCCATTCTGTGGTGAGGTAAAGGTTTTATATAAATCATCTATTTTAGCCGGGGTACTTGTATAAGTATTTGGTATATTGATTCTTTCGCTGGTAAAAAACAACACCTTCTTGTCGGGACTTACATACGGACAATAGTCTAACCGATTTGAATTGAGTGCACTTAAATGTTGCGCAGGTAACCATTTGCCTGTAGCATCTTTGATACTCATATATAAATCTCCCCTACCCTTATCGTCTTTTCGTCCATAAGAAGTAAAAATGATATAGTCTTCGTCAGGTGATACAAAGGCATTAAATTCATAGGTTTTGGAATTAATAGCTGTATCTAAAGAGATAGGTGCTGCGTATTTTCCTTGTTCAAATTTTGACACAAAAATATCTTCTTTACCAACCGCAGTTTTATAAGCGGCCGTATAGTATAGGTTCCCATTTCTGGCAATGGAAGGATAAAATTCATCTTCAGTTGTATTGATTGGTGAGCCTAAGTTTTGCGGTTCACTCCATTGCCCGGATTCTCTGCTTACTACCCATATATCAAAATCTTTTGGGTTTGTGCCTTCGACAGGACGGTTTGAAGCAAAATACAATTTCTTTCCATCAGCCGAAAACGCAGGTTCCAGATCGCTGTATTTCCCGGCAAACGGTGCAACTTCCGGTTTGCTCCAGGTACCATTGGCTGCCTTTTTGCAATAGACTATGGTTTGAAAAACACCTTGTGGTGATTGAAGCGTATAATATATTTCAGTACCGTCCGGCGAAATAGCAAAGTCTCTTTCGCTGAACCCGGAGCTTACACCAAATACTTCGGGCTCTGAAGGTGGGCTTATCAAAGCAAAAGGTTTTTGGGCTATCAATATCAAAGTCCAGAAAAAAAGTACGAGTGTCGATAGAAGTTTGCTGATTAGAAACATAGCCATTGATTTTATGAGCATAAAAGTATAGGCTTTGGTGCATATAATTTTACCCATAAGTACAGACAACAGCCATCAACTAACAAAAAGCAGTTTTTATGGTATTCCGGCAGATTTCGCTACAAAAACTGCTACTCGTAAGGAGGAAAAGGTTATTGGTAGACAGAAGTCTTTTTATCAGCATATTTTCTTATAATTTTATGCTTTTAAAGCCCGACAATTATCTTTTAATGCAAAAACGAATTATTCATCATATAGCTTTCTGGATAGCCTACGTGCTGTTTAAAGCCTATCTCAATTTTGAGTCATTGGCTTATAACCAACCCAAAGCAAATTTCATTTATTTGTTCTTTCTGGCTATTGGTATTCAGTCTTCGTATCTGATTGTTAAAATCCCATTGGTGTATACTGTATTCTATATTACTGAGCAGTTTCTATCAAAAAAATGGAGCATCCTGAAATCGCTTGTCAGCACCATTCTGGTGTTTATATTGGCCATTCCTGTTTTCTTGTTCATCACTAATATCGCACAGAAGTATATTTTAAAACACACTTCTATGACAGATGCAAGCTACTATACGCTTGCCAGTATTTTCTATGCCTTTTTCTTACTCTGTTTTATGTGTGGGGTGGCACTAGCTATTAAACTTATGCGACAAAGCCTTAGAGCCAAAGAAATTGAACAGGAAATGACCAGAAAGCGTCTGGAAACCGAACTCAAATTCCTGAAAGCACAGACCAATCCTCATTTTTTATTTAATACACTTAATAATATCTACGGATTGGCTCGTAAAAAATCCGAGGATACGGCAGAAGTAGTAATGAAACTCTCCAAGTTATTAAGGTTCATGCTTTACGAAACGAATAAGCCATATATACCCATTGAAGATGAGCTGAGGGTAATGGAAGATTATATTGAATTAGAAAAAATACGCTATAACCAACGATTAAAAATTGACTTTACTACATTAATCGATAATCATCATGAGCCCATAGCCCCTTTAATTTTATTACCTTTTGTCGAAAATGCTTTTAAACATGGAGTTGGTGAAACTATTAATGAATCATATATCAGTATCAAAGTTCAATTACAAAAAGGTAACCTGTATTTTAGTGTAGAAAATTCTAAATCAGAAGACAATGAGTCGGACATTACCGAAAAAATAGGATTAAGCAATGTACGCCGACAATTAGAATTGATGTATCCTGAACACCGATTATTAATCAAAAATCATGCTTCTACTTTTAAAATTGTATTGGAACTAAACCTGAACACTCATGCAAAAATTTAACTGCATTATTGTAGAAGACGAACCCCTAGCAGCCGAAATTCTGCAAGACTACATTACGCAAGTACCATTTTTGCAGTTAAAAGCGGTCTGTGCCAATGCTATTTTAGCTACAGAAGTCTTAAGAAACCACTCCATAGATTTGATTTTCTTAGATATTAATCTGCCCAAACTCAAAGGGCTGGACTTTGTAAAAACGCTTCAATACCCGCCCCGCATTATTCTTACTACGGCCTATCATGAATATGCTTTGCAGGGATATGAGCATAACGTACTTGATTATCTGCTAAAGCCTATCGAATTCAGCCGTTTTCTTAAAGCAGTCAATAAACTTACTTCCCCTACCATTATTCCCACTTCTGCGTCGGTAGAAGACAGGAAATACCAGTTCTTTAATGTGAATAAAAAAATGGTGAAAGTGTTTTTTGATGAAATCCTTTACATCGAAAGTCAAAGAGAATATATAAAAATCAGTACAAAAACCCGGAGTATCCTGACTAAACTGTCAATGGCCGAAATGGAAGAACTATTGCAGCATGAGAATTTTGTGCGGGTGCACAGGTCTTTTATTGTAGCAAAAGATAAAATAGAAGCTTTTTCAGCAACTGATATAGATATAAATGGTAAGCAGATTCCGATTGGCAGAGGCTATAAAGAGGAGGTTTGGGCTGTTTTAGGCAATTAATCAGGTTTCTTTTCATAAAAATGGGTACTTTTGCAAATAGACTAAATACAGATAATAGACTAAATGAAAATTGCCGCCATTGACATAGGTTCAAATGCAGCCCGAATGCAGATTTCATCGGTATTGCATGACCACAAGAAAATCAGTTTTAAAAAAGTAGAATATGTACGTTTTGCCTTACGCTTAGGCATGGACGTATTCAATACCGGAAAAATAACCTATGAAAGCGAAGCCCGCATCAAAAAATTATTGATGGCTTACCGCTTGTTAATGGAACTTCATGAAGTAGATGCCTATATGATTTGTGCAACCTCAGCGATGCGGGAAGCTGAAAACGGTGCTAATATTGTAGAAAGAATCAAGAACGAGCTGGGGATGGAGATTCACCTGATTGAAGGAGAGAAAGAAGCGGAACTTATTAATAATGTAATCATTGCGGTTTTAGAAAATGATAAAACTTATCTGCATATTGATGTGGGCGGTGGTAGTACTGAACTGAACATTTATAAGGGACGGACGAAAATAGCTGCTAAATCTTTCAAAATAGGTTCTGTAAGATTACTGGAACATAAAGAAGCACCGGATGTATGGAAAAAGATGAAAGCGTGGGTGAATGAGAACATTCCGGCTAATGAAGAGGTAATAGCCGTAGGCACAGGCGGAAACATCTCAAAACTGTTCAATATGATTGAAAAGAAGACAGATGGTAAAGCCAGTCTTAAAGAACTAGAACAAAAAAGAGATTATATTAATCAGTTCAGTCTGGAAGAACGTATCAACTTACTTCAACTCAACGCCGACCGTGCCGATGTGATTGTTCCTGCTTCAGATATTTATATTTCAGTAATGAAATGGGCAGGTTCCAGTGAAATCGTGGTACCTGACTTAGGTTTAAAAGATGGTATTCTGTTGTTGGTTTATGAAACTCTGATGAATGAAGAAGAATAAAATACACGTATGAAAAAAAGACTTTCAATTTATTTAGCAATCATTTCTACAAGTCTCACCCTCCTTTTCGGGCTTTCTTCCTGGGGTATGTGGGGACATCAGCATATCAACAAATCAGCTATTTTTGCTTTACCAGAGGAGCTGCGGATTTTCTTTTATAATCACCTTGATTTCGTTGTGGAAGAATCAAATGTGCCTGATTTAAGAAAATATACATTGAGCGACAGAGCTGAAAATCCGCGCCATTATATTGATATTGAAGACTTTGGCAGCATAGATAGTATGCCGCTGACAAGCAAACCGGCTTATGCCAAATATGACAACAAGTTATTGCAGTCAAGCGGTATTCTGCCCTGGTATATACAGGATGTAATGGAAAAACTCACAAAATCGATGCAGGGAAAACGTAAAACAGAAGTTTTATTTCTGGCTGCTGATTTAGGACATTATCTGGCCGATGCCAATATGCCTTTGCATACTTCAAGCAACCATAACGGGCAGCTAACCAATCAAACGGGCATCCATGCTTTCTGGGAAGCACAATTACCTGAGATGTTTGGTGAACGATACAATGTATATACTGGTAATGCCCGATATATTGATGATATAACCAAAGAAACCTGGCGCATTATCAAACATTCGCATGAACTGGCAGATACCTTATTAGCGAAAGAAAGAGAACTAAGAAAGACTTTTCCGGCAGATAAAATCTTTCAGAAAGACGCTAACGGGAAATTCGTCAAAAATAAATTTAATCAGTCGGTGTATACGAAAGAATATTCAGAGCTTTATCATAAAGCCCTGAATGGCATGATTGAAAACCAATTAAGAGAAGCGATTTCAGCCACTGCCAATTTCTGGTACACTGCCTGGGTAAACGCCGGAAAACCTGACTTGAAATCTTTAGACGACGAAGGGCTTACCAAAAGAAACAAAGCCAATTATAAGAAAGACATTAAAGCCTGGGAGAAAGGAAAGTTGACGGTTTTGAAGGTTGAGCCTGAGTTTTAATTCTTTCCCTAACAATGGAGAAGAGGGTTAAAGCCCCTTTCCCCATTGCTGAGTCAGTACGCAGAGGTGGAAAGATTTTTTGGAATAGGAGAAGTTCCGGTCATTCCTCTACTTCCATTCCCTTCTTCCGTTTCACTGTCTGGCTGGTAAACGTACTCTCAAAAATCTTATCGGCATTGCCTGCTTCAAAACCTTCTCGTCGGTGTTCTCTTCTGATTTCTGAGGGTGCCAGATGCTGAAACTGTGGTAATACTTTACGCTCGGCAAATTCTACATAAGAACCTGAAATCGGGTGCACTTCACCTCCGGCAAATGATGCATCAATAATTTCGGCCACTGTTGAGCTCTGCAATAGTCCCCCGTCAGGGCTGATCTTGATTTTCCCACCCGAATCATTGAGTTTTATACCCGTTCTCTCCAGAAAGGCATTAAACGCCTGAATAGTATTATAACCATCTTTCAGATTATGAACACTGATGGTATAGTGGTTCAGGTAATAACGATTATAAATCACCCATGCGGCATATTCACTTTCTTTTAACAGTGCCGAATAATCCTCCCATGTCGGAACACGCCACAAGGCTTTATGCAAAAACTCATCTACTGCCGCCCCATCATTCAGATCAAGGCTATCAACAGGGTCCGATTTTACTTCATCAGTATAGTTCCTGATAATATCCTGAATATGCTGCGGCAAATCATTTACACGCAGTTCACTCACGAATATTCTCGGGTATTCGGGCTTTGGTGGCGAAAACCAGTAAGCATCCAGTTTTTTACCTTCAAAATAAAAGTAGTCACGTTTCTGGTAGCCAAAATGAATAAAAATCTTTTCAAACGATTTTATCCCTAATTGTGGCACTCCCATCGTACGGAAAGCGATGTGGTCGTTTTCAATTTCGTTGGTATCGGCAATAATGCCTTCTGCAATCATGGCATCAGATACCTTCGTTACATCCGGTACACGTTCCCGGTATCGGCGCATTAATCCATTTAATACGTATGCTAAGCTTGTTTCCATTTTACTCTTCTCCTTTAAAAAATTGTCCGTTTGTGGTTTCCAAATATTCATCCAGCGGAATATCCTCCTGCTTGATAAAGCCCTTTTGCGGTAGTTTCCCGTCGGCAACCATCTCTACTACTGCGGCTATCGAAGCGGCTGTTGTCCATGAAATAGCCCGCCAGTGTTTGCCATCAATTTCAATCGGATGATAAGCCTCATAAAACTCCTCACGAGCCAGTTCTTCACCTTTCCAGCCTTCTACTACAGCATACACATATACTACATCTTCCTGCACAGGTGGTTTGGCTTCTGTCAGAATCTGCTCTACCAACTCACGCTTATCTTTCAGAATCAGTTCATATAACAGAAATTTCATCAGCTTGGCATGACCAGGATAGCGGATAGTTTTATAGTTGAGTGTATCTACCTTGCCCTCAAAGGTTTCGCACATGGTGCCTAAGCCTCCTGAAGTACTGAACGCCTCAAATTCCTGCCCCTCTATCTGGATATGCTCAATGCCGTCTAATGATGGCACCATCTTCTTCCTGCCGTTATGAATTACTTCGGCATCATTGATATACTCATTGATAACCCCGGCCGGAGACCAGGTAAACGAATAACCCATCAGGCCATTCGGGAAACGAGGCAAAGCCCCAACCCTTAGTTCAATATCCCGCAGTCTGGTAAATCGTTTTGCCAGGTCAGCGCCTACAATACCAATCAGGCCGGGTGCCAGCCCGCATTGCGGGGCCATTACCGAGGTGGCGGTTTCAGCCATTTCTCTTATGGCCGTAGTGGTGGGTACATCTTCTGTAAGGTCAAAATAATGTACCCCAAATTTATGTGCCGTTTGCGCAATAGGTAAGTTCAGGTTATAAGGCATAGCCGATACAACCGCGTCAAAACTGGGAATGGTTTTCTCCAGAAAATGCAGGTCGTTTACATCACCTAAAATAACCTCAAAAGGTAGTTCTGTATTCGGGTAGCGCTTGTCCATACCCATCACGGCAAAGCGTTTAGAGAGTAACACTCCCACCAACGACCCTACCTTGCCCATACCAATTACAAGTATGTTTTTCATGTCTGGTTTGATAATAAAGTTTATGATGAAACTGATTTAAGCAAGTAATACTACCGACGTCTTTCCGGTGCTTATAAAGTAATAAACCGAACCAGGGCATCCTTGTTCAATAGTAAGACATAAAGCATGAAAATAATTCAGTAAAATTATTTACCTATAAATGAGAATGATGATTTAAAACCCCTGATACACATCAGGAACAAATGAGCAGGCACTACGGAGATAAGCGAGGCGTGCTAAATGATATTTAAGGTCTTTGAACAAGTATGAAGATTTATTTTTATGACAAATGTATAAAATACATCAGAATTTGCAAGGGTATTTCAAAAAAAGAGCCATCCTCCGAAAAGAATGGCTTATATTGGAAGGGAATCGTAATGGGCAATTATGAGATATTGTCTAATAGTTTTTCTTCCTGCTCAATAAACGGCTGGTTTTTCAGGCGCTTACCCGTAGCTTTAAAGATAGCATTGGCAATAGAGCCCCCTGTTGGTGGCAGAGCAGGCTCACCCAGGCCTGTCGGGTCCATGCCGTTATCAACAAAGTATACATCAATCGCTGGAATCTCATTCATCTTTATCAAGCGGAAGGTATTGAAGTTACTCTGGTTTGGTGCACCGTCTTTAAAGGTCAGGTTGCCATACATGGCATGTCCCATACCATCAACTATACCTCCTATCACCTGGTTTCTGGCACCACTCTGGTTGATTACTATACCGCAGTCAACAGCCGCATAGATTTTCTGCAATACAGGTTTGCCTTTCTTTATCACTACTTCGGCCACCTGCGCCACATAGGATGCATGAGAGAAATAGACACTAAAGCCAAGATTGATACCTTTGCGTTTTTTATTCCAGCCTGATTTCTCTGCTGCCAGTGCAATTACCGCTTTCATACGGTCAATATCGTAGCGAACAGGGCCGGTAGGTGATGTTTTGGCTTTATCGAGCAGGTCAAGTCTGAACTGAACTGCATCTTTGCCTGCGGCGGTTGCTACTTCGTCAATAAAAGACTGCTCCGCAAATGCCAGAAAATTCGTAATCGGTGCTCTCCAGGGGCCTGTTGTAATCGGTGATTTATGCTCAACCGAATCAATCAGTAAATTGGGTACCGCACCCGACGGAAAGTTATTCTCACGGGTAGGGTTTCCGGCATTGATACCAACACCACGAAGCGAGTAGCCTGTCATGTTACCGTCCTTATCCAACGCAGCACGGAAACGGTAACGAACAGCCGGACGGTAGCTACCGCCTGTCATGTCGTCTTCGCGTGTCCATATTACTTTTACCGGGGCTTTTACCAGATTCGAGACCTCTACGGCTTCAAGCACGTAATCCGTACCTAAGCGGCGACCAAAACCTCCACCCATGCGGGTCAGTTCTACTGTTACTTTTTCAGGGGCTATATTGAGTAACTTTGCCGTTTGGGCCTGTGCATTCTGAGGTGTCTGTGTCGGGCCAACCAGTTCTACACCATCTGCCCGCACATGGGCAAAAAAGTTCATCGGCTCCATCGGGTTATGCGGCAAAAACGGGCATTGGTATTCAGACTCTACAATCTTTGCTGCATTCTTAAAAGCCTCTTCTACATTGCCTTCTTTGCGTCTTACATCAGCCTTCGGCGAATCCAGTAATTCCTTAAAGAGCTTATTATGGTCTTCGCTGCTTTCCAGATTTCCGTCTTTCTCCCATTCTATTTTCAGGGCATCTTTAGCCTTTTTCACTTCCCAGGTCGATTTACCCACTACTGCTACCTTGTTTTTGAAAGACACCACATCTACAATACCCGGCATGGCTTTAGCCGCTGAAGCATCAAAAGATTTCAGTTTTAAACCAAACGCAGGTGGCCGCTGAATCATCGAAAAGAGCATACCTTCCCGATAAAAATCAATCCCGAAAAGCGGTTGGCCTGTCAGTATAGGCTTGTTGTCTACGTTTTTAACTGTAGAGCCTATCAGTTTAAAATCCTTAATATCTTTCAGCTTTACATCAGCCGGAGGCGTTATCTGAGCGGCATCTGTGGCAAGTTCGCCATAGCTTAGTTTTTTGTTGGAAGTGGTATGTATCACATAGCCTTTTTCTGTTTTGCATTCGGTGGCAGCCACATTCCACTTTTTTGCTGCTGCTTCCATCAGCATCTGGCGGGCGGTAGCTCCGGCTTTGCGGAGTCTCTGCCATGAGTGCGGAATAGACCCGCTACCCCCGGCTACCTGGCGCTCAAATTTCTTGGTGTCGAGTGGTGCCTGCAAAACCTTTACATTGGCCCAGTCTGCATCCAGTTCTTCTGCCACTATAATAGGGAAGGCAGTCTTGATACCCTGACCGATTTCCGGATTTGGCGAAAATATAGTTATGACTCCATCAGGATGAATCGATAAGTAGGCGTTTGGTGCAAAATCTGCGGCTATTGCTGCGCCATCGGCAGCAAATGCCTCTTTGCCAAACCAGTTAAAACTCAACATGAAACCACCACCCGCTAAAGCGGCCGACTTCAAAAAATCTCTACGGCTGTTATTTGTCTTTTCCATGTTATTTCATTTTGGTTGCGGCTAACTGAACGGCTTCTCTGATTCGGTGGTAAGTACCACAACGGCAAAGGTTATTTGACATAGCCACCTCTATCTGCTCTGTGGTTGGTTTAGGGTTGCTTTTCAGAAATGCAGCGGCGGTCATTATCTGCCCTGCCTGGCAATACCCGCATTGAGGAACGTCTACCTCATGCCATGCGGCCTGCACCGGATGGTCGCCTTTTTCTGAAAGCCCTTCAATGGTTGTTATTTTCGCCTCACTAACCGACGAAACCGGCAAGATACAGGTACGTGTAGCTTCTCCGTTAATATGCACAGTACAGGCACCGCACATGGCCATTCCGCAACCATACTTAGTACCCAGAAGTCCCAAATGGTCACGCAAAACCCATAGTAAAGGTGTGTCGGGGGCAACATCTGTTTTATAGACACGCCCGTTAATGTTAAGGTTGTAATTTGCCATCGTAGCTTATTTT
>CALRLN020000043.1:0-18610 GCA_943368675.1 Chitinophaga pinensis
GAAACAAAACTATGCAGAAATAGAAGAAACGGCAAGATACAGGCCAGCCGGAATGACCTTAAGTGTGGGAGATACAAAAATGAATGCCAACGGGGCTTTTGTTGACCCTTCTTTTCTGAATTTATTTGATTTTCCGCTTAAATCAGGTAATGCACAAAGTGTGTTGACCGACAACAATGGCATTGTGATTACTGAAGCACTGGCCGAAAAACTATTTGGTACTGCAATGGCCATTGGCAAGGCAGTTCAGGTTAATAATAAAGAAAGTTTTTCGGTAACAGGCGTGTTGGAAAATTTACCGGATAACAGCAAGTTTAAGGAGGTATCTTATTTTTTGCCTTATAATTACTTTGTGAATCTGGGCTGGGGGTCTGATGCCTGGGAGTCAAACAATGACTTCACCTATTTACTATTGAAAGAACATACCGACGAAGCGCTGGTAAATCAGAAAATTAAGAAATTAACAGCCGAACACCTGAAGGGTATAATTGATGATGTAAAAAATCGCCAGATTTTCCTCCATCCTGCCAATAAATGGTACCTCTATTCAAAACAGGAAAACGGACAGATGGTGGAAGGAAGAATTGTAACCGTGCGTTTGTTTGGCCTTATTGCCGTCTTTATTCTTCTCATTGCGGCAGTTAATTTCATTAACCTGAGCACCGCCCGGAGCGAGAAAAGAGCAAAAGAGGTGGGTATCAGAAAGGTAGCGGGCGCACAAAAAATTTCTCTGATATTACAATTCATTGGAGAGTCAGTACTATTGACTTTTTTTGCAGGAATTGTAGCCTTATTGATTGTTTTATTGAGTCTGCCGATGTTTAATCAACTGACAGGTAAAGCACTATCCTTAAATTTTACTTCCGGCTATTTCTGGTTAACAGCCATTGGCGTTTTGTTATTTACGGCTTTACTTGCGGGTTTTTACCCTGCCTTTTTCTTAGCCAATTTTCAACCATCCAAAGTTTTGAAGGGAATGCTTCGCTCACAAAGGGCAGCGTTTACACCAAGAAAAGTGCTGGTAGTGGTGCAATTTACGTTTGCCATTGTGCTGATTGTCTCTACCTTGATTATCAGCCGCCAAATTGACTATGCACAAAGCAGAGATAAGGGTTTTAATCAGAACAATCTGCTTTTCACCTATCTATATGGAGATCTACCGAATCACTATGCTTCTCTGCAACAGGAATTGACCCAAAGTGGCGTAGCTGTTGCGGTGAGTAAGTCTCTTGGGCCGCTTACCAGTATTAATACCCGTCAATGGGGGGTAGTATGGCCGGGCAGCACGCAGGCTGATAAAGATATTGAGTTTGACAGATTCGGGACAGATGCTGGTTTTCTGAAAACGACAGGTACCCATCTGGTAGCAGGAAGAGAAATTGATGTACAAAAATATCCAACCGATTCTACAGCGGTAATCCTGAACGAGGCAGCAGTAAAAAGGATGAATCTGAAAAATCCTATAGGTACGATGGTGCGTTTTCAGAGGACCGACTGGCACGTGGTTGGGGTAGTAAAAGATTTTATTTTTGCTTCACCGTATGACCCCGTTAATCCGGTACTGATTGAGGGACCGGGCGGCCCGATAGCTAAAAACTGGGTGAGTATCCGGTTGAACCGGAATAATCCGGTGGCAGAGAATCTGGAGGCTGTAGAGCGGATATTCAAAAAGTATAGCCAGGCTTATCCGTTTGAATACAGCTTTGCCGATGAGTCTTATAAAAATAAATTCGCAGATGAGCAACGTACAGGTACGCTGACGGGTCTTTTTACAGGACTTACCATTTTTATCGCTTGTCTGGGTTTGTTTGGTCTGGCTGCTTATACGGCTCAACAACGCACCAAAGAGATAGGTATCCGCAAAGCGCTGGGTGCGCCTGTCTTTAGTGTAGTACAATTGTTGACCAAAGATTTTGTGCGACTGCTTTTAATTGCCTTTGTTATCGGCGCGCCCATTGGCTGGTATGCCATGGAACAATGGTTAAAAGATTATAACTACCGCATATCCATCGGGGCAGGTGTATTTATTGTCACGCTTGTATCGGCTATATTTATCGTATTGGTATCAGTCAGCTTTCAGGCAATAAAAGCTGCTCTGGCAAATCCGGTGAAGAGCCTTAAAAGTGAATAAGCATGGAGCATGTGGCGCGAGCCTCCGGCTCGCAGTATGCTGTCTGAACTGTGATTTACCTGATTGATATGATTTTACATGAAAAAAGTTGCTTTTACATTTACCTATGACACAATGATTTGAATAAGTGAAATCAATTAATCTGTTAAAACGATATGCCGTGCAAAGTTCAGACAAAAAACCAGCAAAATGACCGAACCCCCTTCAAACATATCACCACCCAAATGGGCTGATAAACTGCTAAGAGTTTTTCTGCCTGATGAGCTGGCAGAAGAGCTGCAAGGCGATATGCATGAGCAATTTGCCGTGCAGGTAGAAGAGGTAGGGCTTACCAAAGCCCGAAGGCTGTATGTGTGGGAGGTAATGCGTTTTTGCAGACCTTATTATCTAAAGCGTCTTTTCCTGGCTCAGCCACAACCCAATAATTATTATAACCCGGTTTCAACACTTTCATTAATTATGATTCGCAATTACTTTACCATCGCCTGGCGTAATCTGCTTCGTAACAAAGCGTTTTCGGCCATCAATATTTTCGGACTCGCCATCGGCATCAGTTGCTTTATGCTCATTGCCGTATTTGTAAACAATGAATTGAGTTATGACAGATACGTAACCAATGCTGAAAAAATCTACCGGGTCAATCTGGCAGTTACCGGAAATGGTAATATTGCCATGTATCCCAATGCCGATTATGCCGTAGGAGACGGCATGAAAAATACATATCCTGAAATAAAAGATTTTACGAGGGTTTCGCAGGCAGTTGATTTTGTGAAGTACGGAGACAACCAGTTCAAAGAAACACGCATGGCCTTTGCTGAAGCCAATTTTATGAAGATGTTTTCTATACCGCTCATTGAAGGTAACATTGATAAGGCTTTGGTAGAGCCAAACAGCATTGTGATTTCTGAGGCAATGGCCAATAAATATTTTGGTAATGAAGATCCTATCGGTAAATCGCTGGCCATTGGTACCCAGCAGACAGCTTATAAGGTAACAGGCTTGTTTGAGAAAGTGCCTGACAACACGCATTTTCATTTCGATGCGTTTTTGAGTATGTCTACCTGGCATATAACCAACCCTACCTGGAGCAACCTTGGCCCATATACTTATATTGAGCTACACCAGAATGCCGATGCAAAGAAACTGGAAGCAAAGTTTCCGCAACTGGTGATGAAAAACGTAGTGCCTGAAATCCAGAAAGATATGGGCGTCAGTCTGGCAGAAGCACAAAAATCAATTGATACCTTCCGTTTTTTATTACAACCGCTTACAGACCTGCATTTATATGGTGACACAAAGTATGAGATTGAACCGGGCGGAGACATTCAATACATTTATATATTTTCGGCGCTGGCGGTATTTATTCTGCTGCTTGCCTGTGTCAACTTTACCAACTTATCAACGGCACAATCGGCTAAACGTTCTAAAGAGGTGGGTATCCGCAAGGTACTGGGGTCTGTCAAAAAGCAACTGGTATTTCAGTTTCTGGCAGAATCAACCCTGCTTACCTCTTTTGCCATGCTTTTTGCCTATATACTGATATTTCTGTTTCTGCCTTATTTCAATCAGTTGGCCGATACTCACGTCAGCTTTCTGTTTTTCTTTCAATACAAGGTTATTGCAGCACTGGTATTGGTAAGTTTTGTGTCCGGCATTATTGCAGGTGTTTATCCGGCTTTCTTTTTGTCGTCATTCAATATCATTCAAACGCTCAAAGGTATGCTGTTTGCAGCCGGAAAAAACAAAAAGCCTTTGCAGAGCAGCCTGATAGTGTTTCAGTTTACGGTTTCTACCCTGCTGATTATTGCTACAATTGTTGTGTATCAGCAACTCAATCATATGCAGAACAAGAAGCTGGGCTATGATAAAGATCAGGTGCTGTTTATGCCGGATACAAGGGTGTTAGGTAATAACCAGATGGCCTTTCAGGAACAACTCAAACAGGATAAACGGGTGGTTTCGGCCAGTATCTCCCGCATGGTGCCGGGTAACAAAAACCTGAACGGTACACAGATATACCCAAAAAATGAAAATGGCAACGGTGTTGAAATCCATATTGATATTTTTAATATTGATTATGATTACATCAATACCCTGGGCATGAAGATGAAGTTGGGACGTGCTTTTTCGAAAGAATTTTCGACTGATTCGGCGGGGGTGATTATCAATGAATCAGCCGTGCGTGAACTGGGCTGGAAAGGCAAAAATCCTATCGGCAGAAGCATTGTGCGCTCGGGGCAGCAAGAGTTTAAAGTGCTTGGTGTAGTGCAGGATTTTAATTATGCGTCGGTAAAACAAAAAGTAGCTCCGGCCATGATGATGCTTGGCCGAAACTATGGCGGTATGGTTATTAAAATCAATACGGCTGATGTGAACGGTTTTCTGACAGATCTTAAAAAGCAATGGGATAGTTTTAATCCGGCGGGGCCGATTGAGTACTATTTTCTGGATGAGAAATTTGCTGCGCTTTATGCAAGCGAACTGCGCACACAGCAGATATTCTCTGCGTTTGCCGTGCTGGCTATTATTATTGCCAGTCTGGGTCTCTTTGCCTTATCTACCTTTATGATTGAGCAGCGCAAAAAAGAAGTAGGTATCAGAAAGGTGTTAGGGGCCTCTGTAAACGGCATTGTGCAATTGCTGGTGAAAGATTTTCTGGTGCTGGTGTTTATTTCGATTTTGATTGCTTCTCCGCTGGCCTGGTATGCCATGAACCAGTGGTTGCAGGATTTTGCCTATAAAATTGATTTGCAATGGTGGATGTTTGCACTGGCAGGGATTTTGGCCATTGCTATAGCTTTGCTCACTGTCAGCTTCCAGGGCATAAAAGCTGCTTTGATGAATCCGGTCAGGAGTTTGAAAAGTGAGTGATTTTTTAGCAGGGAGCATCGGGCGTGGGGCAGGGGGTAAGAGCTGAGGGCGTTGTAAATGCGGCATAGAGAGAAGAGTTGAAGCTACTTCTCAATGCCAAACACACCTTGCTCTAAGCTCTCTGCTCCACGCCTTTTTCATTTTTTAAATTTTTTTAATAATTATAGGGGTATTTTACAATTATTTAATATTAATGTACGTATATATGAGTACATTAGCAGACTTTTAGTTAAAAAGTAAAAATAAATTGTAATTAAAGCAAAGCACCCCTTGATTCAGGGGTGTTTTTGTGTATGGAGGATGCGAAGTTAATATCAATTATTGGTTTAGGATTTGAGGGTAGATACTGTTTCAGAACCTTGTTTTTAGTAAAATTTTGAAGAGAATGTTCAGGCGAGTAAAATTTACAGGCCGATTAGGCCATGAAATGCATCTAAACCAAACCATAAAAGCACCGGGTCAACTGCTTTTTAAACAGAAGCTGAACCGATGCTTTTTATATTATGACTGCTGCTTTCATAATATTTTTTTAAAGATTATTTCTTTATCCCGTTTGCAGGTTCCTGCTGTTTATACATGTTTTCTGCTACAATTTCGTCAGGCATGATATTGCTCATAGCTACCTGCATTTTGTTTTTCAGGCCAGATACCACCATGTCGTCACCATTCATCAGGGCGTTATAGCCATCCATCGCCACATCGGCAGGGTCGGCTAATTTGCTAATGTCCTGTACTACTTTCGACTGCAACATATCTGCTTTTCTGAAAAAATCGGTAGCAGTAGCACCCGGCAATAATGAAGTAATAGTAACCCCGCTGTCTTTTACTTCAGCACGAATAGCCTCCGTAAACGAATGCACAAAGGCTTTTGTACCATGATATACCGATTGAAAAGGCCCTGGTACTTTACCGGCAATAGAGGCAAGGTTAAGAATCTTACCGCTTTTGCGGCCTACCATATCAATCAGGAAAAGCTTGGTAAGTGTTACCAGGCTCACAATATTCAATTCGATGATGTCGACTTCCCGGTCGAGATCGGTATTGATAAACTCACCATATTGTCCTTGTCCGGCATCGTTTACGAGTATATCAATCTGTATATTCTGAGATTTGACGAAGTCATATACTTCAAAAGCAGCTTTTCTTTTAAAGAGGTCTTTTGAAAACGTAATTACATCTACATTGTAGGCCGCCTTTAACTCCTGCGCTGTTTTGTCCAGTTCTTCCTGACTGCGGGCTACAATTACCAGATTGTGCCCGTCTTTGGCTAATAATCTGGCCAATTCATAGCCAATGCCGCTTGTCCCACCTGTAATAAGCGCATATGATTTTTCCTTTTTCATAGTCCGGGATTATTTTTTGATGAATACACAATCGTAAAATCTGCAAAAAAAAGAGTCCACTTACCTTTAAGGAAAGAAAGACGGAGATTTTGTGGCATAAAATCAGCAAAACGCAATGGGGGGGGACAAAAATCCATTTTTCGTTCTTTGATTGCCATAACTTATGGTATGCCGAATATAAAACCTTTCAAAAGGTATCAGCAGATTGAAGGAGATTGATTTTGACAGCTGAAAAACCGGGATTGTTATTCTTTTCATCGACTAAGTCACCCGCCTCGGAGCTAAGTTCTTTTGAAAAGAGAAATATGAATATCATATCTTTTTATTATCTTAAAGCCTGTTATGCAAATTTCTACCAACATACGCCAGTATTACACACCCGTGCAACCAACCATAAGGCAGGATACCGATAATGTAACTTATCAGGAGTTTCTGCCGGATAAGCTATTGATGCCCTATATTTATTGCTACTGGGAGCTAAAGACGGACAAGCATTTGGCAGAGCAATTTATATATAGAGTAGTGGCAGACGGGTGCATTGATATATTCTTTGAACTTAATAATCCGGCTGATGCCTATGTAATGGGTTTTTGTGTAAAATATACCGAGTTCCCACTAGGTAATAGTTTCCATTATGTCGGCATCCGTTTTCTGCCAGGTATGTTTCCTCAATTGTTTGGCATTGATGCCGCAACATTGACTAACAGGTATATACCATTAGCAACTGTAGTGCCTCAGTCTGCCAGTTTTTTTGCCGACAATCTGAACGGGATGCCTTCTCAGTCAAAAATCAAGGAGTTGTTTGATTCGTATTTTACTTTTGTTTTAACACAGGTAAAGATCGATATTGATACAAGGCTCTATTCAGCAATCGATATTATCTTGCAGAATTATGGGCTGATAAATATAGAAACCGATCTTGACACTGGCCTTAGCCCGAGGCAGTTAAGACGTTTGTTTGAGTATTATATCGGCGATACCGCCAAAACTTTTGCAAAGGTGGTACGTTTCCAGAATATACTTCGTGCAAAACCCTCAATTCAGAGTTTGCGTCAGAACAAACTGTTTTTTGATGCAGGGTATTATGATCAGGCACATTTTATTAAAGAGTTCAGGAATTTCTATGGAGTGTCTCCCGGTAAAGCATTTGGTCGTTGATTATGTCCGATTTTTACAAGGTCTGGTTGGTCATGCAGCCTAATTTTGTGGAGTAAATCAATTGGCTTACTGATGAAAACTATTCTGACATCTGTGTTTATACTAGTATTATTAAACACTGGTTATTCACAAACGGGAACACTTAAAACTCAATCGAAAATGAAACTTAATGCAGGGATTATTACGAGAAAACTAGCAGAAACAAAGGCTTTTTATGTAAAGAATTTGGGCTTTGGCGTAACCTTCGAAAACGAATTTTATCTGCTTATGCACACCCCCGGTCATGAAGCCGAGATCAGCTTTTTATTGCCTGACCACCCTAGCCAGCAGCCACTTTTTCACCCGGCTTTTCAAGGGCAGGGAATGTACCTCACTCTTGAAGTTGACGACGTGGATACGCTTTATCAGCAACTCAAAAAGAAAGATATAGTTATTAAAATCGATCTTCGGGATGAACCCTGGGGCGACAGGCACTTTGCCATACAAGACCCTAACGGAATCGGGATTGATATTGTAAAATATTCACCAAAGTAAAAACCCTTATGCCACCAAGGAGAAAGGGAGGTGTTGAATATCAAACGGAATATGTAGTAATGGTTTATTCTGTTGATGAAACCCGAGACAAATGCAGGAAGTGGCCGTTACAAAGAGATGCATCCGGCAACCTCCATTATATGGTTGTCAGATGCATCTCTCATCAGCTATTAGGCGGTGAGCCCCTTAATTAATCATATCTGTTTGAACAATGCAAAACCCAACTTATTTGTCATGAAATTCTGCCAAAGCTAATCACTACACAGAATCGGTATATAGAAACAAAAACTATTTATGGACACCCCAAAAAACCTTTTGCGGCATTTGTTCTTGCAATATCAGACCATAGGTTTATATACGTTTGTCGGGCATTAGGCATTTTACGCTGAGTACAAACTTGAAAACTAATAATAAATTCCGGCTCTGTTTTTCGATTGGTTAACAGGGCTGATTCTCTTGACATGTGGCAGGTCCGGCAACTGGTGGCAACAATCTGATTATAAAATGTATTGTAAGCCACGGTAGCTCCGGTTGGGGTAAGCGGGCTGTTCCACGTGGGAGTTACGGCATCATCATCATCAACAACCTGATTATCTAAGAAAATCGTACCGCTTAGCGTGGTCGTATAACGGTCCGGGTCGCCATAAACTGTTTTGATGAAATCCCGTATAGCGTCTGTTTTCGTAGTAGTCAGTACCTGCTCATTCAATTTTTTAAATTCAGGTTCTTGAATGTCTCTCCGGTAAGGGAATGGTGTTGCGCCTGAGTTATACTCTGAGTATTTAAAATTAGGGTATTGTAAATCAAATGGTAGAAACTGAGGCATTGAACGTTTGTTGGGGTCAGCTAAATAGGCATCCTCTAACTGGGTAGTGTTGATTGAGGCGTAGTCAGGGCTGCTTCCTCCATGACAAACAATACATAAACCCGGCACTGCTTTTAAGCCGAACCCATCCAGATCGGCGTCGTTTTGAAGAACTCCGGCACCATTAAATACATAGAATTTTGTTACCTTTGTAGTTCTGCCCGGTAAGGGAGAAAACTCCATACAAACCGTTGCAATGGCTCTGTCAGGTGAATTAACTGCATCATAATCTGTTTTGAAATTTGTTACGTAATAGGCCACCTTTCCGCCTGCACCTTTTTTCATGTGCATATCCCGCCAAAATCCTAAATCGCCATGATTATAATATAATGCATGTGCATCTTCGCCCGAATTGAAGCCGTTTCTTAGTTTCCAATCTGCAAATGTTTCTGTTGCATTTCCTGCGGCATCTCTTGCCCCGATTAATTTATAATATGCTATCGCACCAGCTTCGAGATTCTCAATCCGGGTTAAAAACCTATTTTCATCCCTGACACCCGAATCAATACCTTCCGGTTTAGGAATAAAAACTTCGGTGCAATAATTATTTACATAATAATCGTCCGGGCTTCGTTCAGCAGGCCCCGGTATTGCTTCACGCGAATTTACAATTTGTTTTTCGACCTCTGTATTGTCTGGTGCCGCTTTAATGACAGAAATCTCGATATCTGTTTTTTGAGGCAACCTTACTACTGCCCGCTCTAATTCGCTGATTGGGAAAGGTGCGATATTCCGCTCAGTTGGATTGTCAGGAGATACAAGCACTTTTATTTTTACCCTATAATTATCAGGGTAGAGTGAACTATAATTGGGATTTATTTTAATAAACAGGCAGGTTACATCTTCTTTCGCAATATCTGTATTTAAGGCTGAAAACCTATTGGTTTGTCCTAAGTAAGAATTGCCCGATTTGTTTAAAGAACCAATTTCTATCCAGGCGCCTGTTTTTGTGTCATAATCCCAAAGAGGGATTGTTGAAGGAGAGCCTGCCAGGTTTTCAGGCGCAATAGGTATTAAAATATCGGCCATCGAACGGGGGTCTAATTTGTATTTTATTTCAGGATTTGCCGCATCTCTGATCTGGACATCTATGGCACCATAACTCACCAGCCTCTTACTTGCTCCTCCGGTAGTAAATCCCAAAAAATCACCGGGCATTAGCCCGTTCTCATCACTTATATCTATATACCTGAGGGAAACCATTACATTGGTATTCGATGCAATCGCATTGCCGTCCTGCTTTAAGAGTGAACCGTGGGCAATCTTGATTCGTGCAGCATTTCTTTTTCTTTTTTCGTTCCTTTTCCTGCCCACGAATGAAGTATATTTATCTTCTTTTTCAACTAAAACAATTTCATCAGACGTATTAAAAGTCTGTGTCGTCGCTTCTACCATCGGAATATCCTGATTCTGAGCATCATCCATAAAAATTTTAGAAACAAGCATATACCCGGGTTTATCAATATTTAATACGAATTTTTGCCTCTTGTCAGGTACTGAAATACCAAACCATCCCTTGCTGTTTGTTTTTGTGGTAATTCCACCAACTTCTACGAGTGCGTTCTCGATAGGGTTATTAGTTACGATATTTCGTACAATTCCTGAAAAATGGGCTTCTCTGTTCCCGGCTTCTATGTCATATTTAAAGTAGGTTGCTCCACCGTGATTATCCAATGCCACAATATGTAGCTGATAGGTCCCTTTTCCGTCCGGGAGTTTCCATCTGGCCTCGTTAGGAATGGTTGGTGATGGTGTAAAATCGCCTCCGGTAACATGCCATTTGTAGTTCAATGGATGTCCGTCTTGATCAATAGCATCTAATTTCATTGTCAGTACCGCACCGGGGATACTCCGTAATACAAATTTGCTTTCTTCAAATGCCATTGCCCGACGGATGGCAGGATTTGTATTAGGTAAAGTAATATCAATCCATTCCGGTGAACTAAAACTCGTTGAGACTGTTGTTGCTTCGCATCTTGCGATAATATCTCCTCTTTTTGTATAGGGCAATATATATTCACCTCTAGTATTGCATCTTACACCTTTTTCATTGCCTATATTAACGGTAGTAAAAATTTCAACACCCAATACCAGTTGCCTGTAGAATCCCGGAATTTTATCCTTTTGTAGCGCTTTTCCTGCAACATATTGTCGGGGCAGGTTAATCGTCAGTGGGCCGGGATGATTGGTATAACCCCTGACCTCGATTGTATAAGAGGTAGTGCCAAAACCATCTTTTTCAAAAGTGACCCGATATTTACCTGCTATTAACTCTTTTGTCCGGTAGCTACCGTCGAAATCAGTTATTGTTTTTTCTTTCACATGATTTAAGGAGTCATAAAATGTCACGATTACATCCGGAATGCTAATGCTCACATCTTTTCTGTCATTTTTATTTACTTTTGCCACAACAAACCCGGTTACTATCCCTTGCGGGCTCGGCAATGCAACTGATTTTAATTCAGTATTTTTACAACTTATTACACCATAGATACTTACCGCAGCTAACAGTATTAATCCTTTCAAAGAGATTACTTTTTTTATCGTCTTCATATTCTGATTACGTTTAGGTTAACGAAGTAAATGTAAGTTATTGATTATTAATATTTTAGAGTAGTTTTACGTATAGTGGGTAGGTGTTTTTACTGATTTTTCAGGAAAAAGGTATACATGGTATTAAGAAGTAAGGTGACGAACTAAAACAGAAGTGCAGGTTTGAGTGAATCACTATTGGGAAGAAGACCTGAAAGTTATTTAGAAAGAACTGTTAGCTGGTTATATTTTTGAAATAAAGATAATAAGCATTTAATGCTGTTTCTCATTTTTCATGCGCGCCACATAAAGCTGTTTTGTCCGATATGCCCCCCTTTTTGTCGTTTTTGCACCTTGGCTTTCTAGCAGAGAGCATGTAGTTTTGTACTATCAAAAAATAAAGCTTTCCAACCCATGCTCCCTGTAGAAACAAGTCAACCTAAGCCCAAGTCTATAAATATCGGTCGTATCGAATTTATTGCCA
The DNA here is from genome assembly GCA_943368675.1 of Chitinophaga pinensis. Lineage (GTDB taxonomy): Bacteria > Bacteroidota > Bacteroidia > Cytophagales > Spirosomataceae > Emticicia. The sequence goes on from CALRLN020000043.1 coordinate 11,919, forward strand.
TGATGGCCTGCATAGAACTGCTCACGGCACTGGCTATTGATATTATGTTGCCCACCTTTGATTCTATCCGCGAGAAATTCAGTTTAGGCACGGAATCTACAGCTACGGCCAGAATCGTAACTTTTTTCTTTTTTGGTCAGTTCTTCCAGTTGATTTTTGGCCCTCTGGCTGATAAATACGGGCGTATTCCTGTACTGCGAATGGGCTTTGTTTTGTATCTCGGTGCATGTATTGCCGGAGTATTGGCACCCAGTATGCCCTGGCTGCTGGCGGCCCGTTTTGTGATGGGCATGGGTTCGTCGGCTATGTTTGTGAGTGTGCTTGCCTGTGTGAGAGACAGATTTGTGGGCAATGAAATGGCACGCACCATGTCGCTGATTCTGACTATTTTCCTGATTGTGCCTGTGATTGCCCCTTTGCTGGGAGCATTTATATTATCTATAAGTAGCTGGCAGGTGGTATTTATTACCCCGGCCATTTTTGCGGTTATTATTTTTGTCTGGTCTTTGCGTTTATCTGAATCGGTTCCTGCCGAAAGCCGTACAAGCGCAAATCTGTTTGCTGTTTTCAGGTCTTTCAGAGACGTATTTACCAATCGTACCTTTGTAAAGTATACAGCCATTACTACTATTTTATTTTCCGCTTTCATTTCGTACGTGGGTAGTTCGGAGCGGATAATTGGTACTCTCTATCATCGGCCTGAGCTTTTTGTCTACATCTTTGGAGCTATCGGGCTTTCTATGAGTATCTCGTCGTTTATCAATGCCCGTGTAGTGGGTCTGCTCGGGGCGCGGCGTACGCTTGGTTTGTTGTTAAGTATATACGTTGGGCTTGCCGTTCTGTTATTGTTTCTGACTTTACGTTCAAAAGAGCCTCTCAATCTCTTTGTTTTATTTATTATAATAGGTTTATTACAGAGTGTAAATCTGGCTATTGAGCCTAATAGTAGCTCACTGGCGCTCGAGCCTATGGGCGACAAGGCTGGCATGGCGGCATCAATCTATGGCACTTCTTATCTGGTAGTGGGGTCTTTTGGTGGTTCTCTCATTGACAGAATGCTGACGCATTCTGTTGTGCCGCTTACCGTTGCCTATTGCACAGGCGGCTTAATTGCCCTCACGGTTTTCTTTTTCAGGAAAAGTTGATTGGAGGGAGCAGAGAGATTAGAGCCTGGGGTAATTTATCGCCAGTTATTGGGCTGCTAAAATCAAATCTTTATCAATATTGCTGTGGCTAAAAGTTGATGCATCAGCTAATGCTGCAAAGGCGGCTTTTTTCTCCTCATTTTCACCTTTGTTAAAAACTGAGAATGTTTTCCAGTCTACTACTGCTATGTTTCTGGTTCTGTCGATAATTCCTCCGCAATCCAGCTTTAAGGCATCCAGCCGATAGTCATAGATAAGTTCAAGGCAGATGGATGGCTGATTTTTTGGGTAGAATGTCCAGGTGATTTTCATCAGAATTCATTTTATGGACGAATATAAAGAAATTTGTCTTTATTTTATTTATTGCTGCAATCTCTGCAATTCAAGGCATTAATATTCTGCGCCAATAAGTTTCATCATAGCGCTCTCTTTGTCGTTATTCAACATAAAAAGTTAACTGAAGTTCGCCCATTCAAAATAAAACCTGAAAACTTTTATAGTCTTGGTCTGAACAATTAATTTTGAAGGCGGTTAATTATAGATATGTCCACATCCGCCATTTAGCTTTACTTTTTATGAAACGATTTTTTTGTTTGTTGCTGGGATTCTCCTTATACTGTTCTACACTTTCTGCACAAGAAGTCAGCTCGTTTTTATTAAAAAAACTGATTAGGGTGAAGTCCGTTCTGGTTGATGAAACAGGCAAAGAATATACTATTTTTGGTGGAGGATTTATCGTTGACGGCAAATACCTGGCTACCACTTACAGCATTTATCGCCCAATAGGTTTTAAGAAAAAGCCTAAGCGGATGGTGGTTTATTATAATTATACAGTAGATGCCAAACAAAATTTAAAATCAGACTCGGCAGATATTGACTTATTATACAAGTATATAGGCAAGCAATATGATTTTTCGAAGCACGTGTTTCAGGAGGGTAAGTTAGAGACCGATTTTATTGTGCTGAAACTGAAACGGGTTATACCCGTGAAAACAAGTATTTTTAATACCGAAAACACCCTGCCAAAATATACCCGCCTGCCCATAATAGCTTTTGATAATAGACAGGGGGCATTAAGGAACGATACATTAATCTATCTGTTTCCGCAGTATTTCAATAATGTGAAGGAATCGTATCAATTGGTAAGTTTCGGGCCGTCTAAAGTAGGCTTTTCTGGATCACCTATCTATAATATGAAAGGCGAAATAGTATCGATTGTGCAGTATGGACTAGGCGAAATCAACGAAACCTATATTACAGAACTAAACAAAGCAGGCTGGCTTACTGAGGAAGACATCGTGGGCATCAGAAGAAGCTATGCAGCGATGGACCCCAATAATTTTGTTTTCGGCACCAATATCAAGTATTTTTTGGATAAGTATGTGAAGGGGTTCAGGTAGGGATAATAAATAAGCGCATCCCAGACAAAACTGTAGAATACAAGCCCCTAAAAATCATGGCATAGAATTTTTTTGTTGATGGCTATCCATACAACATTAAACAGAATTTGTCATGAAAACTATCAGATTATTAGGATTAGGCCTGGCGGCTTTATTTGTTTTTCAGGCCTGTGATAAAGGGGAGGAGGTTTCAATGGAACCTGTTACTATTTCAGAACTTACCTGTCCGGGTGCGGTTTTTTCAGGGGTGGCTACGGCAGGTGTAACTTATAATGGGGTATTTACTGTACCTTATACCGGCGGAGACGGCAGTACTTATACCTCAGATAACGGTGTTTCGTCTATAGGAGTAACCGGCCTTTCGGCTATTCTGGTACCGGGTACTTTAGCAAACGGCTCGGGCATGATTACTTATGCAGTGGCAGGTACTCCAAAAGATGGTGGCACGGCTTCGTTCGTAATTAATTTTGGCGGTCGTTCCTGCACGGTAGCCTTTCCGGTGGCAGGTTCTACAACTCCCGAGCCGCCAACTACGCCTCCACCACCTACAAACCCCCCAGCGCCAGTACCGGGCGGCCAGTAGGTCTGATTAGATATTTAATGATTGCAAGCCTCTGAATAAGAGGCTTTTTTGTTGGGTATTGATAAGAGAAATGCTGCTATATCAAATATATATTTCTGCTCTCATGTAAGTTTTTGGCCAAAGCTGCTATAGCGCCGGATATATATTCGAACACATTAAAACCAGATGTCTCTATATATCGTAAGTAATAAAAAAAATCGTGCGATAGGATCACACGATTTTTTACATAGTATTACAATAAATAAATCAATCCATGTGCCCATGGTAATTGATTGCAAATTTTAAAAGTTTTTTTTCTCATTTGCAAGGAAAATAGTTGGAAATTCATGTTGATGCAAACAATAAGCCCCGGTATTATCGGGGCTTATTGTTATTCTAATGTAGAAAGAGCTTACACAAATAGCGTAGCAAAGTTCAGTAAATTTGAAGTTAAAACCAAAGAAAATTATTTAACGGTACTTATGGCACATAAAAAATTCCTGATTTATTAATTTGCTAAAACTCTCCGGCTTTGCGCCGGATACCATTGGCTGAACCAGCCCAGGCAATCCATGCAGTTGACTAATATGGCCTGATTGACCTTTGATTTATATTGCTGCGGTACCCAGGCAAAGATGAGTCGGCTTGTCTGGCATTCGGTCATGTAAAACCATGTATCAATAGGTGGTAAATCGTAGGTATCGAAAAATCCCTGCGACTGAAACTCTGAAGCGCCATCCAGAAGAGTCTGGTCTATTTTTGAAATTAGGATGTCTCCTTTAAAAAACGGGCCAGTTAATAAAGTTTCAACATACTTGTTTTTATTAGCCAATTGGTCAGTATACAACTGTTCAATTATGCTCTCTGCCAAAGGGTTTGTTGTCCACTTTGCCAAATTCAGATTATTAAAGCCGGAGACCGGGGCGAGACTGAATTGGGTATGCTGAAATTCAAATAGTTTTCTATCTTTAAAAATCGGGTTAAAACTTCTGAACACCGTGGCATTGTCAAGGGTTTTGTCGCTCATGCGCCAATGACAGAACGCCTGTGTTTTATTCAGGTTTTCATTAAATGTAGCCTTATCAATCCTAAGGGAGTTTCCTTTAGGATTTTGAGCAGAATGAGTAGGTGGAAAGACCGAAGCCATTGGGGTAAAGATGCAAGAGGTCATTTTTATAACTTTTTGGTGTATTGGTTAGGTATGATTTTAATTAAATCTTCTTTTGCAGTTCGAGGTCGTTAATCGCTTTTTCAATTCTTCTGGTGCGTGTTTCAGGTGTTTTTGCCTGCTCAATTGAACCGATAAAGTACTTTTTGTTGCTGTTTGACAGGCTTTCAAAGTATTGCCTGGCAGCAGGGTTATTATCGAGGGCACTTTGAAAATCGGCAGGCACTTCTACAAGTCTGGGAGCCGTATCAAGCACCACTGTTACGTCTACTATATCACCGCTTTTAATGCCTGCGTTCTCTCTTACTTCGGCGCTTACCGGCAGCATAAATACACCTCCCATTGAGGCAACAGTGCTTTGATAAGTGTAGCCATTAATCGTTACTTTTACAGCCGGTTTTTTGCTGTTGCCGAGTTTTGCCACTACTTCTGCCGGAACCTCCAGGCCTGTAGCTGTTTTTTTTGCCAGTAATAATTCAGTTCTGAATGTAATTTGCTGATTCTCCATTATACTTTTTTATGAGCAAAGTAAGCACGAATTTTGCAAAGTAATGGTGTATAAAAACGACAAAAAGAGGGGCATTCAGGACAAATCAGGGTATAGGCTGAACAATTAAATTCCCTTTTTTGTGTCTAGGCGCTACATATCCGTGCGTTTCTATTATTTGATCTATACTAAAAAAAGACGGTTGATTACAGGCTTCAGTTGTCCGGTTTTATAAGATTTGTCAAATATATTAAATCTTACGGAAACGTGAACGCTTTCTTGAATATAGATTTTGCTTATGACGGCTTAGCGATGTGCAGGTCACAAGAAATCTGTAAATAGTATAATTAAACGGGGATGTCTGGATTTCGTTGCTTAAAGCAGGAGTTTAAGTAAGGATAAGAAATTATAATTGCTGAAGACCTTATATGTTGTGTAGCTGTTCCGACGGGAATCGCTTCAAAGACAATGGGACAGAGGTATTTAGTAAACAGGCCTGATGATGGACGCTTGCCATCACCACATACGGTTTTAGCAGTGATGGCAAACGTCCGGGAAGAAAATTATTTTCCGTAAACACCAGCCAGAAAATCCTTTACAGATGTTGGTTTACGGCCTAAAAGTGTTTCAAGATCAGTTTGGGTAGAAGAAAATTCCCCTTGTCTGAAACCTTCGGCAAATGCGGCCGATACTGCTATTAATTCTGACGGGAGACCTGCCTGCGTAAGCACCTCAACAAATGCTTTCGGGTCAGGACTTACGTAGCCTACTTCCTTACCCGATGCCTCACTGATAATCCGGGCAATATCCTGGAATGTAACAGCCTCGGTATTCGAAATCAGGTAATCTTTATTGGCATGCCCTTCGCTTATCAGAACATTAGCGGTTGCCTCAGCCATATCACTACGAAGCGTGAAAGCCACAGGGGTATCTCCGGCCGGGAAGAATATGCCCGTTTCGGTTACATTAGGCCCGATAAACATCGGAATCATATCTGCATAGATATTATTACGCAGAATTGTATAGGTTAAGCCGCTTTCTTTAAGTGCCTTTTCTGTACTCAGGTGAGACTTGGCCACAAGATAGATGGGAGAGGTTTCGGTTTCGTTTTTACGTATAAAACTGGTGTAGATTACATGGCCTACTCCGGCTTCTTTGGCAGCTTTAACCACATTTTCATGCTGTTGCACACGGTTCACTACATCACTGCCTGATACGAAAAGCAATTTGTCAATTCCCTTGAAGGCATTTACCAGTGAATCATAGTGATCATAGTCTCCGGTAAGAATCGTGATGCCTTTGGCTTTTAGATCACCTGCTTTGGCTTCGTCTCTTACCAATGCGGCAATAGTATTGGCAGAAACGCCTTTTTTTAATAATAAATCAATTGTTGCAGCACCGAAATGCCCTGTTGCACCTGTTATTAAAATCATTGTCTGGTTTTTTTTAAATCCTTGTTTTTTTTATTGATGCAAAAGTACCTATATTTGCTATATAAAATATAGTGATATACTTTTATATAGTGCTATACTAAAGTATATCGACACTGAGATACTATGACAGTAACAAAAAAAATGATGGATTTTGCTGATGTAAAATCATGCCCTGAGCAATTTGTATTGGCGCTCAACGATACCCTTAATGTGCTGACTGGCAAATGGAAATTACCTATTTTAGGCTCTTTGCTGTTTGGTATAAAAAGATTTACCGAATTGCAGCGAAATATTCCTAAAATAACTCCCCGGATGCTATCAAAAGAGCTGAAAGAACTAGAGCTGAACGGAATGGTGAAGCGGGTGGTGTATGATGCAACGCCTGTATTGGTTGAATATGAACCTACCGAGTCGGCCAGAAAACTGGCTGATGTGATAGATACGATGCTTATCTGGGGTATCAACCACCGAAAGGCTACTATGGGCATTGAGTAATT
>CALRLN020000044.1:0-18505 GCA_943368675.1 Chitinophaga pinensis
CAATTGATGATGCTTGGGGTTCATTTGATGCCTTCAAAGATGAGTTTAAGAAAGCGGCCATCGGGCGTTTTGGTTCAGGTTGGGCATGGCTATGTGTTGACGACCAGGAAAAACTTTTTATCACTTCTACACCAAATCAGGATAATCCGTTGATGGACGTAGCAGATAAGAAGGGTATTCCTGTATTAGGGCTAGATGTATGGGAACACGCCTATTATCTGAAGTTCCAGAACAAACGTCCTGATTATATCGATACTTTCTGGAATGTTGTTGACTGGGATGCCGTACAAAAACGCTTTTCAAATGCAAAAAGAGTTATTCCGAACGAATAAGCGACATTAGAATTTAATATTCAGGAGAGGAACCCTTAAAAGTTCCTCTTTTTTATTGTCCAGACTGAGCATTGCAGGGGTTCAGAGACTATAGGATAAAATCTTATAAGCCATACAAGATTTTAAAAGAACGGGTAATGAATGCTGAAAAAACAGTTTGCTATGTCTAACTTTGGGTTTTAAAAGCAATAAAGGGAAGATTTATAACAAGCGTTTATCAAATTTATCATTTTATTCGTTAATGCTAGATTGAATCTAATTACAGGTCGTTAATCTATGAGGTTATTGTTAGTAGAAATAAATTATGATTTGCCCAAAAAATCATCCAATTTTAGCCTCACATTAGTGAGATAAATAAGCTTGTTTAAACAGATTCAATGAGAATATATGTCATACCATTAAAGTCAAATTAGATGAACGTCATCCCATACGGAAAACATAACATTACTGAAGACGACATTGCGGCTGTTATTGAAACCCTTAAAAGCAATAATTTAACGCAAGGGCCAAAGATAAAAGAGTTTGAAGACAGCTTCGCAAAATATATTGGTGCAAAATATGCTGTTGCAGTAGCGAATGGTACGGCAGCCTTGCACTTATGTGCTATGGCTTTAGGGGTAAAAGAAGGAGATAAAGTTATTACTACACCCATCACTTTTGTTGCTTCATCCAACTGTGTGCGCTATTGTGGCGGTGAGGTTGTCTTTGGAGAAATTGACCCTGAAACATATCTACTGGATATTAACTCTGTAAGGCAATTGCTCGAAAGCTCTCCAAAAGGGACATATAAAGGAATTATCCCGGTAGACTTTGCCGGACGAGCTGTAAATCTGGAAGAATACCGGAAACTGGCAGATGAATATGACCTATGGATTATTGAAGACGCATGCCACGCTCCCGGAGGTTACTTTGTAGACTCAAACGGCGAGAAACAAAATTGTGGAAATAATGCCTATGCTGACCTGGCGATATTTTCTTTTCACCCTGTTAAACATATCGCCTGTGGAGAAGGTGGTATGATAACCACCAACGATGAGGAGATGTATTACCGCCTGATGCGTTTAAGAACGCATGGTATTGTAAAGGTAGACGAATTATATACTAACAGCATAGAATTAGCCGGAGGTATTGATGCATATCCGGGTTGGTATATGGAAATGCAAATGCTGGGATTTAATTATAGAATTACTGATATTCAGGCAGCTCTGGGCAATAGTCAACTAAAAAGAATTGTAGAAAACCTGAGCAGAAGAAAAGAAATAGCTGCACGCTATTATGAAGCTTTCAAAGATGTAGCGGCAATCAAAGGACAATCAGGTGTGATTGAGGGACATGCTTATCATTTATATGTAATAGAAATTGATGATAGACTGGGGCTTTATAATTATTTGCAGTCAATAAAGATTCTGGCTCAGATTCATTATATACCTTCGCATATTATGCCTTATTATCAAAGCCTTGGCTGGAAACCGGGAGACAGACCTTTGGCAGAACAATATTATAAACGCTGTATAAGCATACCTGTTTATCCGACATTAAGTGCAGAAGAACAGGAATTCGTCATTAATTCAATACTCAATTATCTAAACCGCTAATGGTAGAAAAGAAATATATTACAGCTCAGGAAGAGTTCTGGGCAGGAGACTTTGGCAATGAGTATATTAATCGCAATCAAAGTGCTGAATACCTTGCCTCTAACCTGAATTTTTTTGTTAAAGCTTTGCATCAGGCTGCCAGGCCACAATCACTAATAGAGTTTGGTGCCAATATTGGCATGAACCTGAAAGCCATTAAATCACTTTTTCCTGACATCCATTTAAGTGGTATTGAAATCAACGAAGAAGCGGCCAAAGAGTTAGGGAAGGTTATTGGTGAAGATAATGTATTTAATGGTTCTATATTTGATTACGAAGTCACAAAGAAATTTGAAGTGTCACTGATAAAGGGTGTTTTAATACATATCAACCCTGATATGCTCTCTGTCATTTATCAGAAATTGTATGAGGCTTCAGGTAAATATATACTGGTTTGCGAATACTATAATCCTTCTCCGGTTACCATTAACTACAGAGGCCATAGCGACCGCTTATTCAAACGTGATTTTGCCGGAGAAATGCTTGAAAAATACTCAGATCTGAAATTAATCGATTACGGTTTTGTCTATAAAAGAGATCCGGCATTCCCTCAGGATGACATCACATGGTTCCTGATGCAAAAAACAGCTTAGTTTATCGATGAGCAATATAGCTATCATTCCGGCCCGTGGAGGAAGTAAGCGGATTCCCCGAAAAAACATAAAAGATTTTTGTGGGGAATCAATCATTGCCTATTCAATTAAAGCTGCACTTGACAGCCGGATATTCGATGAGGTAATGGTTTCGACAGACGATGAAGAAATTGCGCGGATAAGCGCGCAATATGGCGCAGGTGTTCCTTTCTTTCGCTCGGTTACCAATTCAAATGATTATGCTACCACGGCATCTGTCTTAAGTGAGGTATTAGACAATTATGCAGCCTTAAATAAGCACTTCCGATATGCCTGTTGCCTATACCCTACTGCACCGTTTATCACAGCCGGGAAACTGAGAGAAGCCTATCAATTGTTAGTTGATAATAATTTTGATACTGTATTACCTGTTCAGCCATTTTCTTTTCCTATCCAGAGGGCTTTTTATAAAGAAAAAGACACCGTAAGATGGGTAGACCCACAACATGCTTTAACGAGGTCGCAGGATTTGCCGAAAACCTTTCATGATGCTGGTCAATTCTATTTTTTCAATGTAGGTACTTTTCTGGCAACCAAGCAGTTGATAACAGCCAACTCTGGAGCCATAGAAGTCAATGAACTGGAAGCCCAGGACATTGACAATGAAACCGACTGGAAACTGGCTGAAATGAAATTTAGATTAATGAATCCATGAGAAAATATTCCTGCCTGAGTACGCAAATATTCAGTTCTGATAAATATTCCATTGTTCCGATAAGAGATGAAGATAAGTTTGCTATTATGCAATGGCGTAACGAACAAATCTATCATTTAAGACAAGCCTCTCTTTTGAGTGCTGAGCAACAGGAATGGTATTTCGGTAATGTAATTGCGCGCTTATTTGAACAAGACAAGCCAACGCAATTGCTTTTTTCTTATCTGGAAAACAATGTATGCATAGGTTATGGAGGCTTAGTACATATTAACTGGATTGACAAACATGCAGAGATTTCATTTATTATGAATACCGCATTAGAGAAGGACTTCTTTGAGTTTCACTGGCGCACTTACCTGAGTTTAATAGAAAAAGTAGCGTTTGAAGAATTGAATCTACACAAAATATATACTTATGCTTTTAATCTGAGGCCTCATTTATACGAGGCTATAGAAAAAAGTAATTATCAACAGGAAGCCAGATTACCCGGACATTGTTTATTTCAGGGAAAATTTATAGATGCATTGATTCATTCTAAATTTAATCCAATTAATATAAGAAAAGCCAACGAAAATGATTTAATGCTTTACTTTGACTGGACCAATGATGAAGAGGTAAGAAAGCAATCATTTAACAGCAATACTATTCCTTTTGAGAACCATGAAAAATGGTTTCACAAGAAAATAGTAGACAAAAATTGTTTGATGCTCGTTTTTGAAGATGCGCAACAGACACCAATCGGACAAGTGAGATTTGAAAATAATGAAGACGAAAGAACAAGCGTTACAGGTGTATCGTTAGACAAGCGTTTTAGAGGGCAAAAATTAGCAGACAAAATATTGGCATTGGCTTCTGGGTACTTTTTTAAAGAAAACCCCGATTACATTATATATGCTTATATAAAAGCTGATAATAAAAGTTCAATAGGTGCTTTTAGTAAAGCAGGTTTTTCTTTCAACAAACATTTAGACTATCAGGGAATAGATACGGTATTATATACCAAGCACAAATCATGAAAATAGGGAATTACGATATAGGGCAGAACTATAAACCATTTATTATCGCTGAAATGAGCGGTAATCATAATCATTCACTAGAAAGGGCCTTAAAAATTATTGAAACCGCAGCCAAATGTGGGGCCGATGCTCTTAAACTACAGACTTACACAGCAGATACCATTACGATTGATCAGAGAGGCGGACTTTTTGATATAAAAGACGATACTTCTTTATGGAAAAACCGAAATCTCTATGAATTATACCAGGAGGCTCACACTCCCTGGGAATGGCATGAGGCCATGTTTAAATGTGCAGCAGATAATGGCATTATCTGTTTTTCTACACCATTTGATGATACCGCTGTAGATTTTCTGGAAAATCTTGGTACCCCTGCCCATAAGATAGCATCTTTTGAAAATAACCATTTCCCCTTATTAAAAAAAGTAGCAAAGACTGGCAAGCCTGTCATTATGTCGACTGGGGCGAGTACGCTTACTAACCTGGATGAAGCAGTAGCTGTATTAAGAGAAAATGGATGTAAAGACCTGGTATTATTAAAATGTACCAGTAACTATCCTGCTAACCCGGAAAATTCAAATGTTCGTACTATTCCGCATATGCGGGAATTGTTTCAATGCGAAATCGGCCTGAGTGACCATACAATGGGCATAGGTGTACCCTGTGCGGCTGTCACATTAGGCGCAACGGTTATAGAAAAACATTTTTGCCTTAGCCGTGCAGAAGGAGGCGTAGACTCAGCATTCTCTTTAGAACCTGATGAACTTAGATCATTAGTTATTGAAACCGAGCGTGCCTGGCAATCATTAGGTGGAATACAATATGGCGTACAGGAATCTGAAAAGAAAAGCCTTTTGTTTAAACGTTCCATCTACGTAGTAAAAGATATTAGAGCAGGTGAAACTTTTACAGAAGAAAATATACGAGTAATACGCCCGGGAGATGGGATGCTTCCGAAGCATTATGAAAGTATATTAGGTAAGACAAGTCAGACAGATTTAGTAAAGGGCACTCCATTAAATCTTTACTGAAAGCCTTTACCTTATCTCTTGATTTTTATACTGTTCCTGAATGCTTCATTATTAGAATAGTACAATTTACCGATAGATAAAGAATTTATGAATTTTATTCTGCTTTGCTATAAGATTAACTACAAATGATATAACTTGCAGCAAAAGGTATGATTATTGTTTAAATAAGTTCAATTAAGGTATAAAGTTTAGCACATATCTCTTACAGATAAGTCTATTCTTTACAATTAATTGCTTAAATTATTTCTTACTTTGTTTTCTATTTAATCTAATGAAAGGAATTATTCTTGCCGGAGGCTCTGGTACCCGACTGCACCCACTTACCCTTGCTGTTAGTAAACAATTAATGCCTGTGTATGATAAACCTATGATTTATTATCCACTCTCTATATTAATGCTGGCCGGAATCAGAGAGATTCTGATTATTTCTACCCCGCATGATTTACCTCATTTTAAGAAACTACTGGGAGATGGAAGTAGAATAGGTTGTCAGTTTGCTTATGCTGAGCAACCCAGTCCTGACGGATTAGCCCAGGCTTTTATCATAGGCGCTGATTTTATTGGTAACGATAGTGTGGCTCTGGTTTTAGGCGATAACATCTTTTATGGTAGCGGGCTGAGTAAGCTACTTCAAAATAGTACTAATCCTACCGGTGGTATCGTATTCGCTTATCAGGTTCATGACCCTGAAAGATACGGAGTTGTAGAGTTTGATGAAAACCGGAAAGCGATTTCAATCGAAGAAAAACCCAAGAATCCTAAATCTAATTTTGCCGTTCCCGGCTTATATTTTTATGATAATAATGTGGTTGAAATTGCTAAAAATATTAAACCATCTCCACGTGGTGAGTTAGAAATAACCGACATCAATCGTCAATATCTGGAAAGTGGCAACCTAAGTGTCGGAATTATGAATAGAGGAACCGCCTGGTTAGATACCGGTACTTTTGCTTCTCTTATGCAGGCAGCACAATTTGTTCAGGTTATTGAAGAGCGACAAGGACTCAAAATAGGTTGCATCGAAGAAGTAGCCTATCGGATGGGCTTTATTGACGCCACACAATTGAGCAAAATTGCCGAGCCTTTAGTAAAAAGTGGTTATGGGCAGTATTTATTAAATCTTATTTAAGCCCTTTGTTTGAAATAATTCAGCACACAGTATGTTAATATTTTAGCACTTGTCACTTTAAGCAGATTTACTTAAATTTGCAGTCATTCATAAATTAGTGAGTATATAAATCTAAGTCATGCGTTCTCTCAAAACTTTCTATAGATTCATTTTCATATTATTATTTGGAATTATCGAAGTATCATTTGGGCAAATACGCCCTAATGTCGATAATATAACAGACAAGCAACTTGAAGGTTTCTTAAAGCAAGCAGAATCAAGAGGACTTTCAGAAGCTCAGATTGAAGCGGCAGCTTTGGCAAATGGATATAGTCAGACTGATATTGCCAAAATAAGAGAGCGAATAAACAGAATAAAAACAAATACAAGCGAAGTAATAAAGGGAGAAACATCTACAGTACAACCTGATAAAGTAACCCGTGAACAAATTGGCGAAATTGCTGAAAGAACGCCTATTGCGGTTTCTGATAAACAGGAAGTCGGCAAAAAACTGGAAACTTTTGGAAGACAATTATTTAATAACAAGAATCTTACTTTTGAGCCTAACTTAAGGATTCCTACTCCTAAAAATTATTTACTTGGCCCTGATGATGAGCTTAAAATTGACATAACAGGCTATGCTTATCAGCATTATGATACAAGAATTTCTCCTGAGGGTACTATAAAAATTGAAAACCTTGCTCCTATTTATTTAAATGGTAATACCATTGAACAAGCAAAAACCAAAATTACCGAACGACTGAAAAGTATCTTTGCAGGTTTGAAAAACGGGGCTTTGTCTGTTGATGTAACACTTGGGGACGTAAGAAGTATCAAAGTTACAATCGTTGGAGAAGTAGTAAGCCCGGGTACCTACACAGTATCTTCATTAGCCAGTGCATTCAATGCATTATATTTATCCGGAGGCCCTTCTTCAAATGGTTCTTTTAGAAACATACAGGTTTTTCGTAACAACGAGTTAATAAAAACAATAGATATTTATGACTTTCTGTTAAAAGGGACGCTGACTGATAACATCAATCTAAATGATCAGGACGTGATTCTGGTACCGCTCTTCGCAAAAAAGGTTGAAATTGACGGTGAAGTTAAAAGAAAGGGAATATTTGAACTAAAAGAAAAAGATACGTTTGCAGATTTATTATCGTATGCAGGGGGGTACACCGAACAAGCTTATACTGTAAGTGTAAATGTAAACAGAAATACGAATAAAGAAAGAAAGATCTTAACGCTTAATCCAGAAATAGAATCTGGTTTTCTGACTCAAAACGGAGATCGTTTTTTTATAGGTACTATTTTAGACCGATTTGAGAATAAAGTTGAAGTTTTAGGAGCTGTTTTTCGGCCGGGTGAATTTGCGTTGGGAGAAAAAATAAAAACCGTTAAGCAATTGGTAGAGCATGCAAACGGGCTTAGAGAAGATGCCTATTTAAACAGAAGTATCTTAGTTAGAAAACAGGATAACCTTGATCCTATCTATTTACCAATTGATATAGGCAAATTGATGAGGGGCGAAATACCTGATGTAGAACTAAAGCGTGAAGACCAACTATTAATAAAGTCTATTACTGAAATAAGACAAGAAAGAAAAGTTGATATAGAAGGGTCTATTAATAATCCGGGGTCTTATAATTATGCTGAAAACATGGGTGTCAGGGATTTAATTCTTCTGGCCGGAGGTTTTGCTGATGGAGCTACTTCTAAAAGAGTCGAAATTGCCAGAAGACTTTATAATGATGACTCTAATGATAAATCGACGGAGATTATTACTCTTAATATCAGTAAAGACTTAAATCCTACTGAAAATCTTCCAAAATTAAAGGCCTTTGATAAAGTCTTTATCCGTAATTTACCGAATTATGAAGTTCAGCAATTGGTTCAAATTACCGGAGAGGTAAACTACCCGGGACAATATGCGATTGAAAATAAATCTGAAAGACTATCAGACATTATAGATAGAGCAGGTGGACTTCGTAACGAAGCATTTATCCATGGTGCAAAATTATTCAGGAATAACAAACTCATATTTGTTGATTTTGAGAAGGCTTTAAAAAATAAAAATACACCTTCAAATCTTTTATTAGAAAATAACGATCGCATAGAGATTCCTAAAGAAAGGCAAACTGTTGCCATTGGTGGGCAGGTTCTTAATCCTACCAGTGTGGCTTTTCAGCCTAATTTCTCTTTTAATGACTACATTGCACAAGCAGGTGGATTTACCGATAGTGCTTTTGTAAAGAAAACGTATGTTCGCTATTCAAATGGTAGTACAGACAGAACCCGCAGCTTTTTTGGAATAAAAATCTTTCCAAAAGTTCAGCCTGGTATGTCCATATATGTTCCATCAAGAAACAGAGTACGAATGAGCCCGGCAGAAAGAATTGCCATCGGGACAGGATTTGTTTCTCTATCTGCTGTATTGCTAACCCTGATTAGACTTCTTTAGTGTAATTTCTTCTTAAAGATAAATGATGCACACTTATGAAAAACTGGTTTGTGGTTTATACAAAACCTAGACAAGAAAAAAAAGTTGCTAATGAACTACAGAAGATTGGTATTGAATCCTATTGCCCGACAAAGTTGGTTGAAAGACAGTGGTCTGATAGAAAGAAGAAAATTGAGGTTCCTCTATTCACTTCTTATTGCTTTGTTAATTTGGAAGAAAAAGAGCGCAATAAAGTTTTTCAGGTTGCGGGTGTTATAAGCTATCTGTTCTGGTTAAAAAAACCGGCCATTATTAGAGACGAGGAAATAAGTGAAATAAAAAGATGGCTAAATGACTACGATCATAATCTCATTGAAACCAAAGTTTTTCAGAATAATGATCGTCTAATTATAAAATCAGGTCTATTTATTGACAACAAAGCCATTGTTTTAAAACAGAATGGAAATCAGCTGGTTCTACAATTAGAAAACCTGGGTTATAATCTTTCTATTTCACAAACAGATATATTAATGCAATCAATCTGCTAAAATAATTTCTGAATATTTAAGCAGTTGATTGATCGATAGTGATAAAATCTACTTACCTGGTATCCTTAATGGGACTGAGGGCGGCGAAGCCGTAGTATAAAATGAAAATATTACTTTTTAATTTATATTAACATACATATCCGTTAATAAGAAAATCTTTCATAAAAAGAAACAGATCATGCAAGAACCTGAAGATGATAATTCAAGTATTAGTTATAAAGCTCTCTTTAAAATTATCTGGAAGGAAAAGATTCTATTTTTTCTGATTCCTATACTAGCAGGAGGCCTTGGATTGTGGTATGCTTTCTCTATTCAGGAACAGTTTACCTCAAATGGCAGGATTTTACCCGAATTACAATCAAAAGGAGGAAGGTTGGGTAGCTTACAGGGATTAGCCAGTTTGGCAGGATTAGACCTGGGCAATATTGAGGGAACTGAAGCTATCAGGCCTGACTTATATCCGGACGTATTAAAAAGTACCCCTTTCTTTCTGGAACTTTTTAAACAGAATTTTTCCACCAAAGATAATAAACAAGTTTCATTTGAAAATTTTTATCACAATGTTCTGGAAGAAGGCAGGGAAATTCCTGGAAAAGATTTAAAAAAGTTTCCAGTAAAAGAAAATGGTTTTATAGTAATAAATCCTTTAAATGAAACCAGAATTGAAAATCTAAAAAAGAGAATTCAGGTTGGTATTGATAAGAAATCCGGAATTATTAATATTTCTGTTAAAATGCCTGACCCCGTAGTTGCAGCAGGTGTAGCACGTTTTTCAATGGTCTACTTAACTGAGTATGTAACTCGTTATAGAATAGATAAAGCAAAAAGAGATTTAGATTTTCTGGAAGAAAAAGTTAATGCGGCAAGAGGAAAATTTTATTCTACTCAGGCTAAAAAAGCACAATATAGTGATCAGTTCCAATTACCTACCATACGTCTCCAATCAGCAGACATCCAAAGAGAAAGAATAGAGTCAGAATATCGACTGTCTTCTACATTCTATAATGAATTATTAAAGAAGTATGAAGAAGCCAAAATAAAAGTACAGCAAGAAACCCCTGTTTTTCAGGTATTGGAGCCACCTGTTGTTCCGACCAAAAAAAGTGAACCAAAAAAAGCAACTATTTTACTATTTGCTCTTTTTTTGGGAGGTATCTTAGCAATATTAGTGATATTAGTTAAAAATAAAAACTATAAACAAGTTATAGTATCACAGAAACAATGACCTTAGACAATATACGAATTACTGTTATCGGATTAGGATATGTAGGGCTACCCCTCGCCGTCGAATTTGGTAAAAAGTACACTACCACAGGCTTTGATATAAATAAAGATCGCATTGATGAACTTCAGAATGGAAAAGACAGAACTCAGGAATTAAAACCTGATGAAATCAAAAAAGCCGGAAATCTAACTTTTACTACCAGCCTTGGTGTAACTCCCAAAACTTCGGACTTAACTAATATTTATATTGTTACTGTTCCTACACCTATTGATCAATTTAAGAAACCTGATTTGAGGCCTTTAATCTCAGCTTCAAAATCAGTAGGTCAGGTTTTACAGAAAGGCGATATTGTTGTTTATGAAAGTACTGTATATCCGGGTTGTACTGAAGAAGACTGTGTCCCTGTGTTAGAGAAATATAGTGGTCTTAAGTTTAATGAGGATTTTTACTGCGGGTATTCTCCTGAAAGAATTAACCCCGGAGACAAAGTCCACACTGTTACAAAGATAAAGAAAGTTACTTCAGGTAGTACCGAAGAAGTTGCCGAGTTTGTTAATTCTTTATATGCTTCTATAATTGAAGCAGGCACTTTTAAGGCTTCCTCTATTAAAGTTGCTGAAGCAGCTAAAGTAATTGAGAATTGTCAGCGGGATATCAATATTGCTTTTGTAAATGAGCTGGCTCTTATCTTTGACAAAATGAGAATAGATACTCTATCTGTTCTTGAGGCTGCCGGAACAAAATGGAATTTCTTACCATTCAGACCAGGCCTGGTTGGTGGCCACTGCATAGGTGTTGATCCATATTATTTGACTTATAAAGCAGAATCTTTGGGCTATCACCCCCAGGTAATCCTTGCCGGCAGAAGAATCAATGATAATATGGGCAAACACGTAGCAATAGAGACGGTCAAACTATTAATAAAGAATAATATCTCTGTAAGTAATGCGAAGATTCTGGTATTAGGCATTACTTTTAAAGAAAACTGCCCTGATATAAGAAATTCCCGGGTAATTGATATTATCTGCGAGCTGGAAGATTATGGCATTTCAGTAGATGTGTTTGATCCGTGGGCATCTGCTGAAGAAGTAAAAGAGGAATACCAGATTGCCATGCAGGAAAAATTAAATTTTGATGATTATGCAGGAATTATCATGGCAGTAAACCACCATCAATTCTCAGAACAGAATTTTCTGGAATTATTAGAAGCATTTAAAGGAATAGTTTTTGATGTAAAAGGACAACTTAACACAACTCTTATCTCTAAAAGATTATAATGTACGAAACTAAATATCATACAGAAGATTTAAGTTCATTTTCTGTATTAGTAACAGGAGGGGCCGGCTTTATAGGTTCTAATATAGTTGAATATTTACTAAAATATAATATCGGAAAGGTTAGAATTTTAGATAACCTGGCTACCGGCTACTTATCAAATATAGAGAAATACCTGCCCCTTGCTAATGTAGAGTTTATTGAAGGAGATATAAGGAACTTAAATACCTGCGAAAAAGCCTGCGAGGGAATTGACTTTGTGTTACATCAGGCAGCCCTTGGTTCAGTTCCTCGCTCAATATCCGACCCTATTACTACAAACGATGTAAATATTACGGGTTTCTTAAATATGCTTATGGCTGTAAAAGGCAGTTCTGTAAAGCGTATGGTATATGCGGCCTCCTCGTCTACTTATGGAGATAGTAAAGAATTACCGAAAGTTGAAGAACGCATAGGGAAACCATTGTCTCCTTATGCAGTTACAAAATATGTAAATGAACTGTACGCAGATGTCTTCAGTAAAACATATGGCATTGAGGTAATCGGCCTTAGATACTTTAATGTATTTGGGCCCAGACAAAACCTAAAAGGGCCTTATGCAGCGGTAATTCCATTGTTTATTGAAGCTGCCTTAAAAAATGAATCTCCTACCATTAACGGTGATGGTGAAACAAGCAGAGATTTTACATTTATAGAGAATGCCGTTCAGGCTAATATCAAAGCAATGTTAGCCTCGGATATTAAAAAACACGAAGTATGTAATATTGCATTTGGTGAAAGAACGACCCTTAATATGCTTTGGGAATACATCACCAATGTAGCTGGAATAGATTCTAAACCTAATTATCAGAACGAAAGAGCCGGTGATGTCAGACATAGCCTGGCAAATATTAATAAGGCAGGCGAATTAATTCAGTATAAACCTCTATACTCCGTTTTAGACGGTATTAAAATTACTTATAATTGGTATGGCCTTAATCAAGTATCTTAAATAGGGTCACTCTATTATGCAAGAAAATAAATACTATAGTAAATTAAAGTCGCTTTTTACCGGAAATGATAGAAGTAACAGATATAAAAAGAATACTCTTCTATTATTTTTTTTCCAGATAGGGAATATTGCAATCAGTCTATTACTAGTACCTATCACTTTTCAGTATTTAGGTATTGAAGAGTATGGAATATGGTTAACGCTTACAACATTAGTTAGCTGGTTTGTCTTATTTGATATAGGTTTAGGACACGGTTTAAGAAATAAGTATGCAGAAGCAAAAGCAAAAAATGATTTAAGCGAAATAAGATATTATATTAGCTCAACTTTTTTTTTTCTGGTATTAATTAGTCTGTGCATTTTTTTTATCCTCTTATTGAGTTGTATCTTTATTGACTGGACAGTCGTATTAAATGCTCCTAAATATTTGGCTTCAGACTTACGCCTTCTCACAATTGTAATATCGGCCATGTTTTGTTTAAGGTTTGTTATCAGTATCGTAACTACTCTATTAACTGCTGAACAAGAGCCATCAATTCCGGCACTGATTAACTTTTCAGGCAATCTATTATCGCTTTTTACTGTATACCTGGTTACAAAAATTATTAATCCTTCATTATTATATACCGGTATCGCATTAACTGTTTCACAATTATTCCCTCTATTAGTTGCCTTTATCTATTTATTTCTGACCAGATATAAACCTATCCTCCCGTCATTACGATTTTTCTCTAAAACTCATATAAGATCTATATTATCATTAGGAGTGCGTTTTTTTTTAATTCAAATTACAGCCTTAGTATTATTTCAAAGTAATAATTTAATAATAGCGCATACCTGCGGTTTAAAGGAGGTTTCTGTATTTAATATAGCTTTTAAATACTTTAATATTTTATATATAGCTTTTACTACTTTTTTAACACCCTTATGGTCAGCATCAACTGATGCCTACACCAAAGGCGACTTTGTGTGGATCAAAAGTGCTATAAAAAAACTTAATCTGCTTTGGCTATTAGTTGTGTTAGGAGGTGTATTAATGATTTTAATCTCTCCGATTACATACAAAATTTGGCTAAAGAACTCTCTGCATCCTGATTTTATACTATTAACTCTTTTATGGTTATACTTTGTTTTTCTTACCAGAAGCGCTATGTATAGAAGTTTTATGAATGGAACTGGTAAGATAACCCTGCAGTTTTATGTAACATTTATTCAATCTTTGTTACATATTCCATTGGCTATTCTGCTCGGTAAATCGTTTGGGCTTAGTGGTGTGGTAGCAGTAATGATTTTATGGGTATTTATTAACTCTATCTGGGAACAAATGCAATTTAAGTATATAGTAAGTAACTCTGCAAAAGGTATCTGGAACAGATGAAATTAAATATCAAAATAGGTATCATATTTATTATATTCATTTGGGGAACGTTTTTTGCCTATTCGTTTGGAGCCGTTATATACCCTGATGATTATAGAATTGATATCGCCATTTATCTATTCTTTATTTGTGCTGCTTTTTACTGGGGATGCTATTCTTATCCTATTCAATTAGTAAAACCCAGAGAAAATCTAAATGCCAGATTCAAATATTTCAATGTAATTCTACTTACTTCAATTATCATTTCGGTAATATTAGTTATTGAAAATATTTCTAAATCAGGATTTCAGCTTTCATTAAATATTGGCGAAATATATCGTAACTCTCACAGGAAAGAAGAGGATCTGGATGTATCAAGGATAGGACAAATTGTTGTAATCTTTTCTCCGATCAGGATCTTATCCATGTGTCTTGGGGCATATGTTTTTATGCAGTCTACTTTTATTCGTAGATTACTTATTCTTGCAAATTTATTTTTGTACATATTTTATGAGGTTTTTTGTTTAGGTACTCAAAAGGGCGTTGGGAATGTACTGATTATATCGTTGATTTCGATATTTCTTTACTTTTTACAGGTAGGTAGAGCAAAACAATTTTATAGATATTCACTTATCTTCTTTCTGGTATTTCTTGCATTCTTTATTTTTTCCCAAAGTTCAAGAGCTGATACATTTGGTGGTGGATTAGATGCATCAGTATTTATTAATATTGATCCTGACAATATATTCTATAAGATTTTTGGAAAGAATTTAGGTAATGGATTAATCATATTCATTTTTTATCTGACACACGGGTATCATGGATTAGGCTATTGCCTGCAACTTCCCTTTGAATGGACACATTTTTATGGAAGTTCTTTTGCTCTTTCAAGTTATCTTGAGCAATATTTTGGGTTTCCTAGTTTAGTAGATAATACATATCCGCTAAGAATGCAGGCTCAGTTTAACTGGCCAGGATTAATGTTCTGGCCAACTGCTTTTGCATGGCTTGCCTCAGATTTCACTTTTCCGGGAGTAGTTGTTTTAATGTTCTTTTTAGGTAGATTATTCTGTATTTGTTTTAAAGAAGTGTATTTATATGCTAACCCGATTTCTTTAGCCATATTGTCATATCTGACCATTATGATTATCTATTTGCCATCTAATAATCAGATATTTCAAACCAGAGAATCATTCTTTGGTATCGTAACTCTCTTCTCATTCTGGTTGATTAAACATAAAAAATACAACTATCTTAAATAAACCAGCAATGAGTGCGTTTCCTAAAATACTGATAATAAGTATAGACCCTTTTAATAGACTTGACGGGTCAGGCATTACATTGACAAATATATTTGAAGGCTGGGATAAGAATAGCATAGCACAGGTTTACTTCTCTGATAAAACCCCATCCTTAGATGTATGCGAAAAGTATTTTAAGTTAAATTCTAAAACTGCTTTTTTTGATTATTATTTTAGAAAATTATTAGGTCTTTTTAAAAGTAGTCAGGTGGCTTCTGAGACATCTGGGACCAGCATATTTACCATCAACTCCATTAATTCGTCGAGTACCTCCATAAAAGATACAGTTCATTCAAATATAAAAGCACTGTTAGACTTTAGCCCCTTATTCTTACCTAAAGAACTGTTTAAATGGTTAAGCGAGTACAATCCGGATATTATCTATTCTACTTTAGGAAGCGGCCGAATAATTAAACTGACAAACACAATTGCGTCAACTATTCAGAAGCCCATAGTTGCACATTTCATGGATGACTGGATTACAGTAATGTTTACCAAAAATGAATTGGCGGGCCTTGCAAGAAAGACACTGATGAAAGAGATGAATAATGTCTTTTTGAAATCAAATGGAGGTTTATGTATTTCTGATCAAATGGTCGAAGAGTATAAAAGACGCTATAAGCTGCCATTTTCAACTTTTGTTAATTGTGTGAAGGACTCATATTTCCAATCGCCAACTAAAAATACTAAACAGGAAATCAGTATAATATATCTAGGAGGACTACATTTAGATCGTTGGAGATCCATTTTAGACATATCAGAAGTAATAGAGAAGTTAAATGAAAAAGGTCAGAAAATAACATTAAAAATCTATTGTCCTGTTGAACAGATTAAAATGTTTGCATCGAATTTTGACAATTTTCCGGCAACAAAATTTGAAGGTTTTATTAAAAGTGACCAGGTGCCGGAAACACTTAAAAACGCGACAGTATTATTGCATGTTGAAGCTTTTGATAAAAATACAATAGAGTATACACGGTTTTCTTTATCAACGAAAATACCGCAATATATGGCCTCTGGCAAGCCAATTTTGGGTTATGGTCCTTCTATTTTAGCCTCTATGCATCACATAATAAAATCAGAAGCGGGTATAGTAGTTTCAGAAAAAGAACTTCTGTTTAATGCTATCAGTCAATTCCTGGACAATGACAGATTATTTTCTTACGCAACTAAAGGTTATGCTTATGCTAAAGATAAGCATACTAAATCTTATAATAATATCAGGCTTAAATCAATAATTGAAACCTATACCAAGTCTGAGCCAATAGCAGAAAAATCAGTTGTTAGTATGTAGGTCATAAGAAAGGCAATATTTCAATTAAAGAATATTATCATTCCCAAATCTTAATAATCACTTTTGAAACTTGTAGTTTTATGAAATTCATAGTCTCGGTTTCTAAGGACATCTTTATTTAATCGTTACACTTATTTCATTATTAAATAGTTTAATTTATTATGAGATTATTAGCAACTATAATCCAGAATATTTCTAAAATATATGATAGGATTATAATGATTATATATAGAAGTCTGTTTAAGAGTTATGGCAAAAACGTTACTTTTTTTCCGACTAAATCAGAGATCTACTATAAAACAATTTCATTAGGAAATGACGTTTTTATAGGTGCCGGGGCTTCATTTATTGCTTCAAAAAGTTCAATTTCAATAGGTAACAAGGTCATGTTTGGCCCTAATGTAACGATTAGGGGCGGAAATCATTCCTCTCATATAGTTGGCAAATATATGTTTGATTACTCAGATGCTGATAAACTTCTGGAAGATGATTTACCAGTAATTATTGAGGATGATGTTTGGGTGGGCACAGGGGCCATTATCTTAAAAGGTGTAAAGGTAGGTACAGGAGCTATTGTTGCTGCCGGAGCTGTATTAACTACTGATGTACCACCCTATGCAATTGTTGGAGGCGTGCCTGCAAAAGTACTGAAGTATCGTTGGGACGAATCAGATATACAACGCCACATAGCTATTATCAGCCAAAAGGCTAGCATGTAAAAGTTAATTTACTATCATTGCTTTAACAATTCTTTTTTTCATATATGCAAAAAATACTAGGTATAATTAAGTTTATCTACTATTCTATCTGGACAAAAGTAAACCCCAACAAGTTTGCTGAACACATAGGTGTAAAACTAGGTAAGAACGTAAGATTTTATGGTATGAAACCTAGTATGTTTAGTACAGAGCCCTGGTTAATTACGATAGGCAATGATTGTTATATTACTGCTAATTGTCAATTTATTACACATGATGGAGGTACCTTAATTTTAAGGAAAGAAGTTCCTGATCTGGAAATTACTGCCCCGATTACAATCGGTAATGATGTTTACATTGGTCTGAATACTACAATTCTGGCAGGAACAAAAATTGGTAACAGATGTATAATAGGAGCCTGTTCTTTAGTAAAGGGGGAGTTTCCGGATAATTCGGTTATTGCTGGTGTACCAGCAAGAGTGATAAAAACAGTCGATGAATATCTGGAACAGGCAAAACAACAATCCCTTCACTTTGGCCACCTTAGTTCTAAAGAAAAAGAAATAGCCCTGAAAAAACATTTTAATGTCAAGTAAAAAGAAAAAAATTCTGTTCGTAGGTTCATTCAGGAAGACCGCAAAGGACGGGAGTGTAGGCGGACAGATGTTTGCATCTAAGACAATTATCAATAGCTCACTTAGCGATTATGTTGAATGGACACTTATTGATACAACCTCTGATAGCAATATTCTTGCAGGCTTACATATACGTATGTGGAAGGCTTTTTTACGACTCATTCAGTTTTCATACAGAATAATTTTTTTTAAACATGAGATAGTATTTATTTTCGTTGCAGATGGCTGGAGTTTTTGGGAAAAAGGGCTTATGTCATTAATTGCAAAGTATCTCTCTAATAGTAAAGTTATTCTGGCTCCACGTTCCGGAATTATTATCAATGATATTAA